>NZ_AP028654.1:2607500-2907500 GCF_033097505.1 Helicovermis profundi
TCTTAGAAATAAGTACAATATCGCGTTTATCAAATTCTATATAAAATATACCAACAGTCAAATCATAGTATTTTAAATCATAATATATTTTACTTATAGCTGCAATTGCAGCAAGTGAAATGCTTACTTTAAAAATCTTTTTACATATCTTCATATTATTATTCACTTACATCCTCCTCAATTTAGTATTTTACACATCATCTTATTAGTATTTTACACATCATCTTAAATTATTATACACTTTAGAATATTATATTACAACTTCAAAACAATCTTAAATGAAGTACCTAAATTAATTTCGCTTTCAACTTTTATCTCTCCATGAAAAATACCCGTAATAATGTTATGAACGACATTCAATCCAAGCCCACTCGATGTAAATTTTGTATTAACCGAATAAAATGGAGTGAAGATATTCTTAAGCTCTTCTTTATTCATGCCTATTCCATCATCCGAAAACTCAATTAATAAAGAGTCATATTCTTTTTCAACTTCTATACTAATAATGCCCTCATTATTTGGAAACGCATGCTGAATTGAGTTAAATATTAAATTTTTTATAATCTGCGATAACTTAATAGGATCACTATATATATGCAAATCCTTATCACATAAAATATGAAAATTTATATTTGTATTTTTTTCATCCCTTTTAATAGAAGCAACAATTGAATTTAGATACTCTTCTACATTATAACTTATATTATTAGTTTCTATTTTTTCAACTGCTAACTCTTTAAATTTATTAATTAAATTTTTTAATATTAGCAAATTTCTTGAAAGTAATGCAGCTGAATCATTCATATTAGTTGTAAAATCTTCTAGATGTTTTTTTTTGAGTTTTGAAGAATTAAGCATATTTACTAAATCTGAAACTTCTTTTTCAATATAACTTGCCATAGTTATACAATTACCTACTGGCGTATTAATTTCATGAGCAACCCCTGATACTAAATAACCAAGCGAAGCAATTTTTTCCGATTCAGCTAATTGTAGTTTTGTATTTTTTTCCGCTTCTAGAGCACTTTCCAATTGATCGTTGCTCATCATAAGTTCCGCTTGCTGCTCTTCGAGTTGTCCAAGCGAAACTTCAAGATATTCATTTGTTTTTATAAGCTCTCGAGTTCTCTCATCTACTTTATTCTCTAAATCATTATTATGACTTCGTATTTTTTCAAAGCTTATTTTTTGCCTTATCCTCATTTTCTCAATTGAATTCGCTAAGCTACCTATTTCATCTTTCATATTCAAAAATTTTAAATCAACTCCATCATCATAATTTCCCTCTTCAATTTTTTTCACTTTAAAAATTATTTTTTCTATTGGTTTAAAAATTCTTTTACTAAAAATATATCCAGAAAAGCCCGCAATTATAATAGAAAATAAAATAATTAGTACAGCTATTTTAATAAGTTTATTAATACCTTCAAACATTTCAACTCTAGGCACCTTAATAACAAGTTTCCAGCCATTTACTAAAGTGTTATAAACAAATATATTATCTTTAGTTTCAAATACCCCACTCTTATTTAATTTTACACTATCAATAAATGCAGAATAATCATCTTTAAAAATACTTTTTACGTCAGAACCTATTTTTAGTGTGGAATGAACAATCACTTTATTATCTTTATTTAAAAGCATTGCATTTCCTGTATTATATATTTTAATTGATGAAATTTTATTTTTAATATCATTAAAATAATAATCAGAGCCTAAAACTGCAACAACTTTACCATTTACTATAAAAGGAGCAGTATATGAAATATACAGTATATCCTTATCAGCTTCAACTGTACCAATATAAGGGTCTGACCATTTAGCTTTTTTTGTGTTATAAGGTATATAATACCACGCTTTGCTTACTACATCTCCATCATAATAACTTAATGGAAATTTTTCTTGCCTTTCAACTTCACCATCATTATTCAAATCTGCAAACCAAACGTCATGTGGTCCACTTATATTTGGATCAAAAAAAGCATACGTACTATGTGATACACTTAGCTCTTGAGCGATTATTTGTACATTTGGTACTAAAAATTTTTCAAATTCATCTAAATATTTTTTATCACTATACATTTTATTTACGTTCAAATTTAATACCATTAATTGGTTTAATTCTTTTACAAGAAGTTCAACAGTTTTAAGATTAGAATTAAAATCTGCTACATATTTTTCAGAAACAGATTCAATTCTTGCATAAGAATTTTTATAAACTATTTTTTTTGATTGCGTAACAAAAAAAACTCCAATAAATATTGATGAAATAATCGATATTGTAATTACTGTAAAAATAATTTTATTTTTATATTTCATATTAGCACCACCTAAATAATACAGCCCTATAAAAATAATATACCCATTTAAATTCTAATTATCAAATAAAAAAAAGATTTATATATATTTTATAAATCTTTTTCATTATTATCGTAATTATATTCACCAAGTACTCTAAAATCAATGCATTTAGGTATTATATTGTCTATTGTAGACTTAAGTTTAAAATCCTTAAGGGAACCCTCAATATCTACATAAAACATGTACTCCCAAGGTTTATCGACAATAGGACGAGATTCCAATTTCAACAAATTAAATTCATTTATTGCAAAACTTTCTAGAACTTTATAAAGTGATCCAGATTTATGATCAACAGTAAATAATAAAGATACTTTTCTTCCATTACCTTCTATACTGTTAGCCATTAATTTATTATGTGAAATAATAATAAATTTCGTATAATTATTTTTTGCATTATTAATATTTTTTTTCAATATTTTCAAATCATATATTCTAGCACTTTTTCTTGAACCTATCGCAGCTATTTTGCCATCATTTATGTCCTTTACTTTTTTTACACTAATCGCTGTATTAAAATACGGTACTTTCTTCACACCTAATAATTCATTTAAATATTCACTTGTTTGTAAAAATGCTTGTGGATGTGAATATAATTCCTCTATATTATCAATTGAAGAATTAGAAAGACCTATTATACAATGGTTTATTCTAATAATTTTTTCCCCTACAATATTTACAGGAAATTCTTCTAATAAATCATATACTTCGTTAATGTTCCCAGTAGAAGAATTCTCAATTGGTAAAATTCCGTAACTACTTTTTTTAGTATTAACAGAAACAAAAACATCTCTAAACGATTTATAATTTTGTGACTTTACATTTTTTCCAAAAACTTCATCTAATGCTTCATGACTATAAGAACCTTTAATACCTTGAAAAGCAACTGTAATACTTTTATCTACCAAACATCCATGAGTAGTTTTTTTATCACCCTCTCTTTTATATTCAAAATTAATCAAATTTTGAATATAAGCTGATTGCTTCGCTTTAGATTGATTCATAATATACTTCATAAGTAATTCAACTTCTCTAGCAAATTCATTATTATCGTTTTTTGCCAAACTCAAATTTATCCTTTCAATAATTTCTTCTTCTCTCGAATTATTTACCACATCTAATTTGTTTTCGTATTTATATTTTGCGATTTTTACAACTATTTTTAACCTTTTTGACAATAGAACAGCAAGTTCATCATCTAAAGAGTTGATATGTTTTCTTAATTCATTTAGTTCATCATTTTTCATTTACTCACCTACCTATTTGATAACGTTTACATGCGTAAGGCATTCGTAATAATTTTACTTGTTTTAATAACATCTATTTAATAATAGTAACTTTGCATCCCGAACTTGCTAAATCATCCCAAAATTTTGGATACGATTTATTAATACACTGAGCTCCACTGATTGTTATTGGCTTTTTTGATCTTAAAGATGCTATAGCAAGGGACATAGCAATTCTATGATCATTCCAGCTTTCAACTTCTCCTCCATTTAGATATTCAACGCCACTAATAATTAAGCCGTCTTCTGTTTCAACTACATGAGCTCCAATTTTATTTAATTCTGTTGATATCGCTTTTAGTCTATCAGATTCTTTTAGTCTCAGTCTCTTAGCATTAACAATTGTAGTTTTTCCTTTGCTTAGCGAAGCTAAAACCGCTAAAATTGGAATAATATCCGGACATTCAGAACCATCAATAATCGTTCCATTTGTATCACTTTTAGCTACAATTAGTTCACTATCAGAAAAATCATACTCGCCATTCATTTTTCTAAAAATATCTAAAATTTCTTTGTCTCCTTGATTAGAATTTTTATCTAATCCTTTTATAGAAAACTTGTTACTAATTGACCCTGCAACTATCCAAAAAGCACTTTGTGAATAATCACCTTCAACAACGTAATCGTTTGCTAAATACTTTTGATTTCCTTCAATAAGGAATTTTTTATAAGCAATATTTTTAATTTTTATACCAAAACGTTTTAAAACATCAATCGTTAAATCAATGTAAGCTTTCGATTCTAAATCTCCTTCTATTTTTATTTCTGAATTACCTTCCAAAATTGGTAAAATAAACATTAACCCCGTTATAAATTGAGATGAAACATCTCCTTTTATAGAAAATATACCACTAGTAATTTTATCATCAATAGATAGTGGTAATTTACCATTATTAGAATGAAATTTAATATTTTTCTCCCTAAAAATCTTAAAATAAGGATCAAGAGGTCTTTCACTTAATTTTCCGCTACCTTTAAAAACAAATTTTCCGTTAAACATTAGAGCAAGTGGAATCATAAATCTAAGAGTAGATCCTGATTCCCTACAATCTATTTCCCCAGAATTTGATGTGAATTCTATAGCATTTTGAACAATAATTTTTTTTCTTCCTTTATATAGCGTACTTTCCTTAACCAAAAATCTTGCACCATAAATTTCAAGAGCGTTTATTGTAGCTAATATATCTTCAGAAAAATCTACATTGTCTACTATAGATTTTCCGAAAGATAATGATGCTGAAATTAAAGCTCTGTGCGTTAAACTTTTTGATGGTGGTAAATTTACACTGCCACTAATCACTGATGGTTTTATTTCAACTGAATACATTCATTACATCCTTTCACCTTTTATTAATTTAACATTTTTTTTACTTTCATTTAAAGTATCCATTAATTCATTTCTATTACCATTTTTTATTATTGACTTAATTCCTCTTAAATTTTCCTCAAACATTTCTATACTATCTATCAAATTTTCTTTGTTATCTAATATTAAATCAGTCCAAAGCATGCTATTAATATCTCCCACTCTTATTGAATCTTTAAAACTCCCACCACTAAAATTACTAATCGCTTTATAATTATATGGTGATTTTGATAAAGCACAAGCAAGAATATGGGGAAGATGACTCGTATAAGCAACCATATTATCGTGATTACTTGATTTACTAATAACTATATTTATATTCCCAATATCACTTATTATTTCAATAAGTTCATGCGTTCTTGATTCGCTTCCTTCAGTATTAACAAGTATATAGTTACTACCATCAAATAGTTTTGCGTAAGAATTATCATATCCATTAAGCTCTCTTCCAGCCATAGGATGACCGCCAATAAACGTAATGTCTCTTCTAATAATATTTTTTATACTTGATAATATTTTAGTTTTTAATCCACACGTATCAGTTATAATTGAATTCGATTTGAAATTTTTCATATTTTTTTTTATAAATTCAATAGCATCATTTGGATATAAACATATAATCGTTACATCTGATTTTTCTAGTAAATTTGTTTCTTCTACTACATTATTATGAATCACCATATCTTTATATGCTTTTTCAATCGTATTTTTATTTGTATCAATCGCATATATTTTGTATTTCTTATTTTTGCTTAGACTTTTCGCAATTGAACCACCAATTAAACCCAGTCCTACAATTGTTATATTTATAAAATCAACTTCCATATTATCACCTAACTATAGCATTATTTTATTTTCGATTTCAGCAATTTTCCTTAATTTAACCATCATTTCTTCAAATCTACTCGGCTTAATTGATTGTTCACCATCGCAAAGTGCATTTGCTGGATCATTATGAACTTCTACCATCAATCCATCTGCGCCGACTGCCATTGCGGCTTTTGCAAGTGGTTCTACCATCCACCATAAACCTGCTGCATGGCTTGGATCTACTATAACCGGTAAATGACTTTTCTTTTTTATTACTGGTATAGCACTTAAATCAATTGTATTTCTAGTATATTTTTCAAAAGTTCTAATTCCTCTTTCACATAAAATTATATTTTCATTTCCTGAAGACATTATATACTCAGCAGCCATAAGTAGTTCTTCAATAGTTGCCGACATGCCACGTTTTAATAGTATTGGCTTATTTGTCTTTCCCACTTCCTTTAACAAATCAAAATTTTGCATATTTCTAGCACCAATTTGAATTACATCAACATCCTCTACAAATCGTTCAATCATATGTGGCGACATTAATTCAGTTACAATTGGAAGTCCAGTTTCTTTTCTTGCTTTCTTAAGAAGATCTAATCCATCAAGTCCCATACCCTGAAAACTATACGGAGAAGTTCTTGGTTTAAATGCTCCTCCTCTAAGAAGGCCAGCACCACTACTTTTAACACTTTTTGCAATACTTATTATTTGATCTTCACCTTCTACCGAGCAAGGTCCTGCTATAACCGAAAAATATCCTCCACCAAATTTATTTCCACCTATATCCACGATTGTATCTTTAGGTTTAAAAAGTCTATTTACTTTTTTATAAGGTTCTTGAACAAATATTACTTTTTCAACATTTCTATTTGACTTAATTAGACTTGGATCAATTCTACTTGTATCTCCAACTAATCCTAGAATATGATAATTGCTTCCAATCACCTCACTTGTTTCACATCCAAGTTTTCTCATTTTCGCCTTAATTTTGTTAATTTCATCTTCATCAATTTCATTTTTCATTACAATAATCATTCTTAATCCCCCTTTTTGGTATAAAAAAAAGGACTCATAAATGAGTCCTTTTAAGTATCAATAGTTTTTAAATAAAACAATATTTTTCTTCATACTTTGATTTTTCTAACCCACTAAAAAAGCTTTTATATAAAATTTTGCAAAACAAAGAACCAGCGCTATAAAAATAGCTCCAGCTAAAATAAAAATATAGGTTATTTAATTTTGCACTTGCTTTACTAGTTAGATTTAACATAAAGTCTTCCTCCGAAATTTCTATAAATATAAAAAATATATTGATATGAGTATAGTTTGCTTTAAAGAATTTGTCAAGCAAAAAATTATAGGATTTAAAAATAAATTTGATTTATCTATTTAATAACATTTTCAATATATCCGCCACCTAAAATTTCATCATCTAAATAAAAAACTGCATATTGACCTTTAGATATTGCTCTTTCAGGTTTAATAAAGGTTATTAAATATTTTTTATCTTCAATTCTTCTAATTTTGGATTTTAATTTATAACCCCATTGACAAACTTTTACATCAATATATTTTTCAATTAAAAAATATTTTTCATCCGTAAAATTTACATCACTTACAACAATACTCTTAGAATAAGTATCAATATCATCGCCTAAAACCACATTATTGTTTTCAGAATTAATATCAACTACATAATATTCTCTATCAGTTAATAATCCCAAATTTCTTTTTTGTCCAATTGTAAAATTGTAAATTCCGCTATGTTTCCCTAAAATATTACCTTCAGTATCAACAAAATTTCCTATTAGAGTATCTATCTTAATCTTATTTTTTATATATTTTCTGTAATCACTATTTTTTATAAAACATATTCCTACACTATCTTTTTTTCTAGCAATATTATTACTTATATTAAGCGCAACTTTTCTAACTTCAGCTTTTGAAGTGTATTTTCCTAAAGGAAGAATTAAATGTTTTAATTGGTCTTGTGATAATTGATTCAGTAAATACCCTTGATCTTTTTCGTTACTTTTACCACTTTTAATTCTATAAACATTATTTTCTCTGTCATAATAAATATTCGCATAATGCCCCGTCGCAAGATAATATGCTCCTTTAGAAAATGCAAATTCCATAAGCTTACCATATTTTATATTCTTATTACATAAGACACATGGATTTGGTGTTCTAGCTCTAGAGTATTCTTTAATAAAACTTTCTATTATTAGTTTATTAAAATCTTTAGTAAGATCAAGAACATAATGTTCAATTTCAAGTTTTTCACATATAATTCTAGCATCATTAATAAAATCCGCTTCTATTTTATTACCATAGTCATCTTCTTCTACAAATAATTTCATTGTTACACCAATTACTTCATAACCTCTTTCTTTTAATAGATATGCACTAGCGGTTGAATCAACTCCTCCACTCATTCCAATAACTACTTTATTTCTATCTAATTTCATAACATTCTCCATAATTTTCTTCGTATTTTGTTAAATTAAATATATATCAATTCTAAAAAAAAATAAAGCAAATGTTATTGAACAGTCAATATAATCATTTTATTAAAACATTTTTTAAATATTCTGCTTGATTTTTTTTTATATTAAGTATATAATAACAAAGTTAAGCACATACAGAATCGAAATGATTCTTACGAAAGGATATAATATGAAATTTAGTGAATTAAACTTATCAACAAAATTAATGGATGCAATTGACGATTTGGGCTTTATCGGTGCTACTGAGATACAATACAAAGCTATACCTCTACTATTAGAAGGTAAAGATTTTATTGGCCAATCTCAAACTGGTTCAGGAAAAACAATAGCATTCGGAATTCCTATTATCGAGAAACTTGATCCATCTTTAAATAAAACACAGGCAATTATCTTGTGTCCAACAAGAGAACTTGCAGTTCAAGTTAAAAATGAAATCGATAAATTATTAGTACATTATAGAAACATAAGAACACTTGCCGTTTATGGTGGTGACCCTATTTCTAATCAAATTAGAAATTTAAGACGAGGTGCACACATAATAATTGGTACACCAGGAAGAGTACTTGACCATATTAATAGAGGTACTGTTAAACTTGGTAATGTAAACACTTTTGTTCTTGATGAAGCTGATGAAATGTTAAACATGGGATTCAGAGAAGATATTGAACTCGTAGCAAGCAAAATACCTGAAGATAAGCAAATGGTATTATTTTCAGCAACAATGCCAAAAAGTATTGTACAAATTGCAAAAGTTCATCAAAAAAACCCAGTACATGTAACAATTAAAAGAGAGTCATTAACAACTGAGACTATTGAACAAATGTACGTTAGTGTTCAATCAAAACACAAATTTGAAGTTCTAACTAGATTAATTGATTCTAATGAAGCTAAACTTAATTTGATTTTCTGTAATACAAAAAGAAAAGTTGACGAATTAAATGATATGCTTCAAAGCAGAGGTTATAAATGCGATAAACTTCATGGCGATTTGAATCAAACATTAAGACTTAGTGTTCTAAGCAAATTTAATCGTGGCGTTGTAAAAATTCTAATCGCTACAGACGTTGCTGCAAGAGGAATAGATATTAATGATATTGATGTAGTTTACAACTATGATCTTCCAGATAACGAAGAATATTATGTACACAGAATTGGAAGAACTGGTCGTGCTGGAAGAAAAGGTAAAACTTTTTGTTTAGTAGGAAGAAGCGAACAAAGAAAACTTCATAATATTGAAAGATATATCAAATTAAAAATAAAACAAGCGCCGATTCCTTCAGTAGAAGCTGTAAATAAAAGCAAAATAAATTCTTTCTATAATAATTTAATAGAAAAATTAGAAAGCGATAAACTTGATGATTATACAAAGATAATCGATGAATGGATAGAAAAAGGTGTTGATTTAAAAACACTTAGTGCAGCTTTACTAAAAACTCAATTTGTGCTGCAAGATCCAAAACAAAAAAGCCTTGAAGTTCCGGCAAATGAAAGACGTAGACTTTCTGGTTCAAAAAACGGAATGACAAGAATGCATATTAATATTGGTAGAAAACATAAGGTTAGAGTTGTAGATATCATTGATATTGTTTCAAAAAATAGTAATATACCTAGAAGTGCAATCGGTACAATTGACTTATTTGATAAGTATTCTTTTGTAGAAATTCCAGATAGACATACTAAAAAAGCAATACAGGCTGTTGAACAAAAAAACTTTAACGGCAAAAAATTATCTCTTGAAGTTTCAAGTTCTGTTAAGCGAACTTATTCAAGAGATCGTAAACAAACTACAAGAAGAACTTATCCAAAAACAAACAAATAATTTAATTTTGGGTATCAGGCTTTTAGTCTGATACCCAAATCATTATATTAGTAATTACTGAATTAAAAAACAGAACTTTTAATTAAGAGATAGATGTATTATAACTATATATTTATATATTATTTATGCTATTAATATAGCTAGAGGAATTTCATATGAAAAAAAAGGATATAATTAATGTAGCTGTAATTGCTCACGTTGATGCAGGAAAATCTACACTTGTAGATGCACTTCTTTCACAAAGTGGCGTTTTTAGAGAAAACGAAACTGTGGTAGATTGTGTTATGGATAGTAATGATATAGAACGCGAAAGAGGAATTACAATTTACTCAAAGAACTGTGCAATTAACCATCAAGGAGTTAAAATAAATATCGTTGATACACCAGGTCATGCTGATTTTTCTTCTGAAGTTGAGAGAATTATTAAAACTGTTGATACAGCAATTTTACTTGTAGATTCAAGTGAAGGACCAATGCCTCAAACAAGATTTGTACTTCAAAAATCGCTTGAAAGAGGACTAAAGCCAATATTATTTATCAATAAAATTGATAAAAAAGATCAAAGAGCAGAAGAAGTTGTCGATATGACTTTTGATCTTTTTGCAGATTTAAATGCTACAGAAGAACAATTAGATTTTCCAATAGTATATGGTATTGCAAAAGACGGTATTGCAAAAAGAGAAATGGAAGACGAAAGTGATGATTTAACACCACTATTTGATTTGATATTTGACCACGTTGAAAAATATCCCGATTTAGACAATGAACCACTTCAGCTTCAAGTATCATCACTTGACTATGATGATTATGTTGGAAGACTCGGAATCGGAAGAGTTACAAAAGGTATAATAAAAAAAGGTCAGCAAATTGAAATTTCAAGACGCGATGGCACTACTTCAAAAGGAAAAATTTCTAAACTAATGGTCAATGAAGGTCTAGCTAGAGTAGAAGCTACAGAAGCAGGAAGTGGTGAAATCGTTATAATTGCAGGTATCACTGATATTTCTATTGGTGAAACTATTGGAGAAGTTGGTAAACTTGACCCAATGGAACTTATAGTTATAGAAGAACCTACATTATCAATGAATTTTCTTGTTAACAATTCACCATTCTGTGGTCAAAGTGGTAAATTCTTAACGTCTAGACATATAAGAGCAAGACTTGACAAAGAACTTGAAGTAAATGTTGGTCTAAAAGTAGAAGATTTAGAAGGAAATGAAGGATTTAAAGTTTCTGGACGTGGAGAACTTCATTTATCTATACTTATAGAAAATATGAGAAGAGAAGGTTATGAGCTTAGTGTATCTAAACCAGAAGTTCTTTATAAAATGGTTGATGGAACGCTTTATGAACCATTTGAAAAAGCTATAGTTAATGTTCCTGATGAATATAGTGGTACTGTTATAAGTAAAATAAATCTTAGAAAAGGTCTTATGCAAGCAATGTCAGCAGAGGCAGGATACACTAAAGTTGAATTCTTAGTACCAACTAGAGGGCTTTTAGGATATAGAAGTGAATTTATTAATGATACAAGAGGCGAAGGAACTTTGGTTAGATCTTTTGATTCTTATCAGCCTTTCGCAGGCGATATTCCTAAAAGAAAAAATGGCGTTTTAATTTCTCAACAAAAGGGTTCATCAATGGCATATTCTTTGTTTAATCTTAGTGAAAGAGCTACAATGTTTATAGGTGCGGCCGTTCCTGTGTATGAAGGAATGATTGTTGCTATGAATAGTAGAAAAGAAGATATGGTCGTTAATGTATGTAAAAATAAAAAACTTACAAACGTTAGAGCGTCTGGTAGTGATGATGCTGTAAAACTTATAGCTGCAAAATCATTTACTCTTGAAGAAGCTTTAGAGTTTATTGAATACGATGAATTAGTTGAAATTACTCCTGAAGCTATTAGATTAAGAAAGAAAATTCTTAACTATCAAGAAAGAATGAGAGCAAATAGCAAAACAGGCAAATAAAATTAAAATATATTCAAAAAGGTGTTAAAAATCAAATGATTTTTAACACCTTTTTTATATTTAATCTATTAATTAACTTACTACTTCAGCGTATCCTCCAACCCAAACTCCACTTATATTACCTTTATCAGATATAATTTTTCCTAAAATTAGTGAAGTGTTATTCATAGATACCCCTTGTATAAATTTATATTCGTTTACTTTCTCACCCTCATACTTATATAAATACGCACTGAGTGCTCCGTTTGAAGTTCCAGTCGCTGACTCTTCATCAATATCATAAAGTGGTGCAAAATTTCTACAATAAGCAGAAATATCATCTTTAACGGAAGTACTAAACACGTGATATCCAACAGCATCAAGCTTTGAACTAATTGATTTTATTTGACTAAAATTCGGCTTGATACTATTTAACACCTCATTGTTTTTTACAGGAATCAATATATCTTTAAGACCTGTAGATACTATTTGAAGTGGATATTTATCATCCAAATCTTCTTTTTTAATGTTTAGAGAACTTACTATTTTTTCAGTATATTCACAATTAAGTTTATCAAAAAACTTAGGGCTATTTTGCTCCATTAAAATCAAATCATTTTCAATTTTAATTTTAAGGACTCCCGCTTTAGTTTCTTGCGTAAAATTTCCACTTCCAATTAATTTAAGATGTTTAAGCAAGTGAAAAGTTGCAATAGTTGCATGTCCGCAAAGATCTACTTCAGAGTTAGGTGTAAAAAATCTAACTTTAAAATCAGAAACATCAGATTTTAATACAAAAGCAGTCTCCGAAAAATTAAGTTGTTTTGCAATTTTCTGCATTTCTTCATCTGCTAAATCGTCAGAATCAAGTACAACACCCGCTAGATTGCCTCCACTTTTATCAAATGTAAATGCACTAACAGTGTAATGTTTTTTTTCCATATTAATGTCCGCCACAGTCTCCAGCATGCTCATGTTCATTACATACTGATCCTGTAGATTCAAGTTCTTCTTTAATAAACGATTCAATATTTTTATCAATTGATCCTTTAGCTCCAGTAATTACTTTAATTCCATTTTGAGCGAATATATCAATAGCTTTTCCACCCATTCCACCTGAAATAATAGTTTTTACTCCCATATCACTTAAAAATACAGGTAAATATCCTGGTTTATGACCTGGATTTGCAACATATTCCGATTTTACTTCTTCTCCATTAATTTCTACAATTTGAAATCCCTCGCAGTGTCCAAAATGTTGTGCAATATTTTCTCCCTCTTTTGTTAATGCAATTTTCATAATATATCCTCCTTAAGCTGCTATAAATTGTTATTTTCTAAACTAATTACTATAAATAATTTCCTGACTTCATAGAAAATTTTTAATTACTATAAAGTCAAGAAATTAGAAATACCGTTTTTGTTTAAGCCATTCTAAAGGTACTTTTTTCAATTTTTTCAACTTCAAAAAATTCTTTATTTAAAATATTCCATATTTTTTTAATTTCATTTCCAGCATTTGAATCACTATAGTCGACTACTGTTTTAAATTCTTCTAGCGATTTAGAAACCATTTTATCATATGGAATACTTCCAATATATTCAATATTTTCATCTTTACAATATTTTTTTATATCTTCAGTTAATTCAATATTTATATCATATTTATTTGTGCAAACAAATGTCTTCATATCCATATTTTTAGAAACTTTTACTATACGATCTAAATCAGACATACCAGAAAGTGAAGGCTCAGTAACAATTAATACTGCATCTACTCCTGTCATTGATGCAACTACAGGACATCCTATACCGGGTGAACCATCAATAATAACAATAGAATTAGGTTCAACTCTCTTGTATAAGTTTTTTCTAACTTCTGTAACTAATTTGCCAGAAGCTCCATTGCCCATTGTTAAAGTTGCTGTAGAAAAAATATTATCCTTTACTCTCGATACTTCAGTTGTCCCCGAAATACTATCTTCAAGTCTAATAGCTTTTTTACCGTCTTCGTCCATAACTGGACAAACCGCTTCACAAATTCCACAACCTTCACAAAAGAGTGGATTAACAATAAGATTTTTTATTGCATTAAACCTACAAACCTCTTCACATTTACCACACGATATACAAATATCATCATACTTAATCGCCTTTTGATAACCAACAAAAGAATTCTCAGATAGCTTTTCACCTTCATTATAAATCAAATGCATATTAGGTGCATCCACATCACAATCAGCAAAATCAACTTTATTTGCTAATTTAATTAATGAACTTGCAACAGTTGTTTTGCCAGTTCCACCTTTTCCACTAAGAACTACTAACTGTTTCATTATTTTTCACCTTCTTTAATTTGATCTAAAATATCCTTAAAAAGCTTATAATACTCTTTGTTTTCTTTTGCAATTAAGATTCCCTTTGAATTAATCAATCCAATTTTTTTATTAAAAGGAATTTTCTTAAGAATAGTTACATTATTTTCTTTTGCAAATTCTTCAACTAATCTATTAGAATCATTGTGTTTATTAATAACTATTCCACTATTTTTATTAAATATCTTTACTAATTCATAAACTAACTTAAAATTATGAATTCCAAAAACTGTTGGTTCAACAACAAAAACACAGTAATCAACATCTTTTATTGCTTCCATAACAGAACAAGAACTTCCTGGAGGTGAATCTATAATGATATCATTCGTATTATAATTTGCTTCAACAATTTCATTAATTACAGGAACCCCAGTAATTTCTCCAATATTCAAAAGACCTGTTCCGACTCTTACATTTTCAGAGTTACCGTATTCAATCTTACCAATAATTTTATCCTTTTCTGTCATTGCTCCCGTAGGGCAAACTAAGCTACATCCTCCACAAGAATGGCAAAGTTCTTCGAAAATTACAACTTTATTTTTAGCAAACGCTAGGGCATTAAAATGACATATATCAACACATTTTCTACATCCATCGCATTGCTCTTGATTGTAACTCGGAACTTTAACTTTAACTTCTTTAACTTCATCTATTATCGGTTTAAAAAATATTCTGCCATTAGGTTCCTCTACATCACAGTCTAAATAAGTCGATTCTTTTGAAACGTAAGCTAGATTTGTAGATACAAATGTTTTTCCTGTTCCACCTTTACCACTTAATACGGCAATTTTCAACTTTTTTACCTCCAATTAACCGTGCTTATGAAATCCAGAATGAATATCCGTTAATTCACTAAGTTTATTTTCATTAAATAATTTTAATGTAGTTTCAATATCTTCTCCTACTGATTTATATAATTTAACTTCACCAACTTTTAATAAGTCAAATGCATTTTGACCACATCTTGGCGCAACTAATATATCTACATCATTATCAATTAATTGTTGGGCTGCTTTTGGACCTGCTCCGCCTTGTGCTGAAGCTGCTACATTTTCAATTGCAATAAATTCACTAGTTTCACTATCAACAATAATAAATTTTTCCGCTCTAGCAAAATTATCATTTACATTTGATTTTAAATCTTCACCTGTACTTGGAAATGCAATTTTCATATTTTTCTCCTCTACATATTAATATTTATTTACCTTCTACACTATATTTTTCTTCAATGTATTTAGCTGCTTCATCAAGCGCAATATGATTGAATTTTTCTATCTCTCCATTATCACAAAGCTGAGCAATTTTAGGATCTATTGGCATTTTAGCTAATACTTTTGTTCCAAGCTCTTCAGCAATTTCATCAATTCTACTTTCACCAAATAATTTAATTTGTTTTCCACAATCTCCACATTCAACATAACTCATATTCTCAACTAAACCAATTACAGGAACATTCATTTTTTTAGCCATATTATATGCTTTTTTTACAATCATATGAACTAAATCTTGAGGAGAAGTTACTATAACTATTCCATCAACTGGTAACGATTGAAATGCCGTTAAAGCTATATCGCCAGTTCCAGGAGGCATATCCATAAACATATAATCAATATCACCCCAAATAACATCAGTCCAAAATTGTTTTAAAGTATTAGCAATAATTGGTCCTCTCCAAAGAACTGGATCTTCTTCATTTTCAAGAAGTAAATTTATACTCATAACACTAATATCATTTGAACTTCTTTCAGGAAGTACTCCATGTTCAGAACCCTGAGCTTTCCTATGTAGTCCAAACATTCTAGGAATTGATGGCCCTGTAATATCAGCATCAAGCACTCCCACTCTATAACCTTTTCTTCTCATATTTACTGCAAGCATTCCTGTAACAAGTGATTTACCTACTCCACCTTTACCGCTAACAACTCCAATTACTTTTTTAACTTGATTCATTTCATGAGTTTCAATCTTTAAATCCTGACTTTCTTTTGTTTGAAATGGTGTAGAATCCATTATTTTCATCTCCTATTTTTTTGTTTATATCATCACTAAACATTTTAGCAATTTTCACTTTGGCCACAATTAGAGCACTTTTTCTTTATATTACAACCATTGCACCACTCAGATTTATCCTTTAATACTAAACAAAAGGTATTCTCCCTTTTCCAGCAAGGTTTATGTCTATTGATTTTCTCTTTAGCATTACCCTTAGCTCCACCTTCGCAGTTATCAACATACCAACATGAATACATTTCAATGACTTGTTTCACGCCTGCAATATTAAGTTTTTTTTCTAATAACAAATACTTAATAAACTTCAACCTTTTTATATCTTCATTAGAATATTTTCTTTGGTATGATGATCTATCAGGTTTTATTAGATTATTTTTTTCCCACACTCTAAGAGTTTCTGGATGTTCATTAATCAATTTTGCAACTAACCCTATAGAATATATATCATCTTTTTTTTCAAACATAAAACACCTCCAAAAGAAAATTAACTCTCTTTATGCTATTTTTTTTTTCTATAATCATCAATCGCCATTCTTAAAGCAGTAACTCCCAAATTTGAGCAATGATACTTAGCTTCAGGAAGACCTTCTAATTCATTTATTACATCTTCGTCTTCAATTTTAAGCGCTTCCTCGATTGTTTTTCCAATTGCAAGCACTGAGGTAACACTACTTGTTGCAATTGCAGATGCACATCCATAAACAAGATACTTTAAATCTACAATTATATCATCCTCAACTCTAATAAATAATTCTAGATTATCACCACAACCAGGATCACCTACTGCTGCTTCTCCATCCGGATCTATTATTTTACCAATATTTTTAGGTGCTAAAAAATGTTTAAACACAACTTCTGAATACAATTTATCATCCCCTTTTTGCTTCGATAATATTATATATCTTACAAAGCAAAACTTCAACAATTTTATTGAAGTTTCGTCTACTAAGAATACTACTAATTTATGAATAAAATATAAACAAGCTGCTTATATAATAATTAATATTAATTATTATATAAGCAGCTTTATTTTTTAACACTTAAAGACTCTGTATTCCATTGTCTTTAAATTCAATTTTATTTTCTTTTAATAATCTTCCAACTACTTTTTTAAAGGCTCTTTTACTCATTTTAAATTCTTTATTTATAATTTCTTTATCAGTTTTATCGTTATATGGTAAAAACCCATTGTTTTCAACTAACTTTTCAACTACTATTTTGTAATCGTTTTCAATTTGTAAATGTGATTTTTCTCTTACAGAAATGTCAAGTTTACCATCATTTCTTACATTTGTAACCCTAGCTTCAAGCAAATCTCCTACCTTAACATCACCATATATTTCCCTTTTAGGAATCATTCCATGATACTTATTGTCTATGGCAACAAAAATGCCCATATCATCTTTTATCTGATAGGCTACTCCCTTAACCAAGTCTCCAGTTTTATAAGGCGCATTCATTTCAAGAATATTATAAAGTTTTGCAGTTGCACATAGTCTTCCACTTTTATCAACATACATTTTTACCACGCATTTATCATCTTTTTTTACTTCAATTATTTGCTCTTTAAATGGTAATAGAAGATTTTTACCAAGACCCCAATCTAAAAATGCTCCAACTTTATTAATATCAACTACTTCTAATACTTCTATTTCACCCAACTTAATTAGTGGCTTTTTTCTTGTTGCAATTAGTCTATCTTTTGAATCTCTATAGATAAAAACATCTAATAAATATCCTAATTCAACATCCTTTGGAACTTCTGATTTAGGCAAAAATACGCTATCTAGTCCACCTTCACCTTTTTCATTTAAATATACTCCAATATCTTTAATATTTACAACTTCAAGATTATAAAACTTACCAACTTCTATCATACTACCCCTTTCACTAAAATTTATGTCTTAGTTTTAAGACTAAAATCCTTAATTAATATTCCATAACTGTTTATCTAACTCACTAATCTAAACACTTCGCATACGCTCTAACTAAAGAACCATTTGCATTTTCTATATTTATTGGAGCACCATAAAAAACAACGTTTCTCCCAATTATTGTATTCAACTTTGTTAAATTTTCTATTATAATAATTTCTTTGGACAACAAGACTTTGTGATTATAAAAATCCTCTGAATCAATAGAATCTACTGAAATAAAATCAATTCCAATACCTTTTATATTAAATGAACTTATAAATTGGATTGCTTCTTTACTAAACAATGGATAATTTTTAAAATATGCATCCGTATTCCATAACTTATCATATCCTGAATAAAACAAAATGAAATCATTTGTATTCAGTTTATCCACAAATTGTTTAATAAATTCAAGGCTTATACACTTGTCATAAAATCCACTAACATCAATAGTATACGCATTTCCAATAAATTTATCCATTAAAAATTCATCTAAACTTTTACCGTTTTCTACAATATGACTTGGTGAATCTATATGAGTTCCTATATGTGAATAAAAAGAATATAAAGTTTCTCTAAATCCATCCTCTTTAATTTTATAAATCTCATTTATTATAGGACTCGGAGTACCTGGATACACACTAATAGTGCTTGAAACCAAATGAGTTAAATCTATATACATTATTTTATTCCTCCACTTAATTTTATCATTATTGTTCTTAAAAATATATAATGAATAATAAAAAACTCCTTAATATTAAGGAGTTTTAAACAATGTATTGTGTTACTACTTTATCCCGTCCAGTATTTTTTGCCAAATAAAGCGCATTATCTGCAAATACAAGCATTTGTTTTAAAGAATTAACACTTTCATTCTTTTCAACTACCCCTATACTTGCTGTAACTTTCACTTCGTCCTCACTAGTCAATATACTAATTTTTTTAATTTTCCTTCTAATTAATTGAGCTTTTTTTTCTGCTTTATTTACATCTTCACCGTAAACAGCAATTGCAAATTCTTCTCCACCAATTCTACCTGTAATTGTATTGTCACTGTTTTGTGTTTTAAGAACTCTTCCAATTTCATTTAAAACTTGATCTCCAATATGATGTCCATATGTATCATTAACTTTTTTAAAATAATCAATATCTAAAATCATCATTGAAAGTTTATCATTATTTATAAGTGATTTTCCAAAAAAATTATTTGCCTTTTCCATAAAATATCTTCTATTATGAATTTCCGTTAGTGTATCAACAGTTGCTAGCCTATGTAGCATTTTTTCCGTTTCTTTTCTAACTTTTATTTCTTCTTTTAACATATTGTTCTTTTCTTCTAATTGGCGCTGAACTTCTCTTATTGTCACATGCGCCTTAACTCTATTAAGAAGTTCAAATTCATTAAATGGTTTTTTTATATAGTCTACTGCACCAAGTTCAAACCCTTTAATTAAATCTTTTGTTCCATTCTTTGAAGTTAAAAACATTACTGGAATACTACTAACATGTTCATTTTGCTTTAAAATAGAACAAAGTTCATAACCATCCAAACCAGGCATAATAACATCTAATAGGATTAAATCAATTTTTGTATGATTAATGTTTATATAATTTAGAGCTTCCTTTGAATCCAAAAATGACATAACATTATATTTGTTTTTCTTTAACAAGTCACAAATAGATAAAATATTAAATTTACTGTCATCAACAACAACAATCGTTCCGTTTAATTTAGTCATATAAAATCCTCTTCACAATTTAATGCACACATTAGTAACTCTATACTCAATATATAATATTTCAAATAATAATTCAACAAAAATATAGAATTTTATATGAAATCTTAAAGTTTAGATGCTACCTTTTTAAATAAATGAATTTCTTGGATTCAGAGGGAGTTTTTACTCCCACTTAATCTTAGAAAACACAATCCAGGGTCTTTTTAGAGTTCTAATCCCCCACTTTTTTAAGAAGTGGGGGATTAGAACTCTAAGGCATCGGATAAAACAAGTTAATTAATTAACTTATGCCAATTACAGTTTTTGCATTGACAATGATAATTATTCGCAGTATACTTTTTGTGTTGTAGTTTTTAAATATTTAAATAAATATTTTTTAGTAATTTCGATTGTTAAAAATACTACTTTACTATTGCAGCATTTATTAAATATTTAGAGTCTATAATATCGAATAATTAAACTTTATAGGAGGATTTATATGAAACATGTAGTAGTAGTTGGCGGAGGAGTTGCAGCAAAAGGATTTTTATCTTCAGCAGTAGCAATTCATAGTGATGTTAAATATACTTTTATTAGAAAAACTGAATTTGGTCCTGTTCCATGTGGAATTCCATATGCATTTGGAACTTTAGATTCACCAATGGATAATATTTCACCAGATACTGGCATTTTAAAGGGTGGAGCTGAACTAATTATAGACGAGGTAATTGAAATTGATTCTAAAGAAAAAAATATTACTTTAAAAAGTAATAAAAAACTAAATTATGATAAATTAGTAATGGCAGTCGGTTCAGAGCCTATTGTACCACCATTTCCAGGACTCGAATTAGAAAATATTTTAACAATAGAAAAAGACTTAAATGTTGTTACTAAACAAAAGGAAATCATTAAAAACTCTAAAAATATTGTTATTGTTGGTGGTGGATTTATTGGTGTTGAATTAGCTGATGAAATAAAGAACTTCGAAGGAAAGAATGTTACTATTATAGAACTTGCTAGAAATGTATTATCTGCAGCATTCGACGTAAAATACTGCCAGGCAGTAGAAGATATTTTAAAACATAAAAATATCAATGTAATAACTAAACTTGGTGTATCTGAATTTAAAGGTAATGGTAAAGTTGAAGAAGTTGTTCTAAGTAACGGACAAATAGTTGCTGCTGATATGGTATTTTTATCGATCGGTGCAAAGCCATTAATCAAACTTGGAGAAATGGCGGGCCTTGAAACAAATCCACGTGCTGGAATAATCACAGATGCATATGGCTACACTTCAAATTCTGATATTCTTGCAATTGGTGACTGTTCTTCAAAAATTGATTTTTTTAGCGGAAAAGGCAGTGGAATTAAACTTGCTTCTGTTGCTGCAAGAGAAGGTAGAATCGCGGCTCTTAACTTATTTGGAAAAGTTATGCCAGAATCACCACTTGGAGTAACTAGTCTTTTTTCAACATGTGTTCATGGTGAATATTTTGCAGCAACTGGAATGACAATTGAACAATTAGAAAAAAGTAATACGCTATTTAATACAGTTGATATCACTACAGTAGATAAACACCCAACTACTTTACCAAATGCAAAGAAAATTGAGGGAACATTTATATTTGCTAAGGAAACAAATATTATCCTTGGAGCTCAATTAAAAGGTAGTGTTCAAGTTGCAGAATTAATTAATTTCTTAGGTTATGCAGTTCAAAACAAAGCAAGCGCATATGAATTATATACACTTAATTATGCATCTCACCCAATGGGAACACCTTCACCAAATAAAACTATTGCACATATGGCTGCAACTGCCTTATTAAAGAAAATCAAATAGTAGATTAATATATCGAACTCTAGAAAAATCTTATAAAAATATAAGATTTTTCTTTTGTTTATATTATCTTTGATATTAAAATAACAATTTTTGACAAAATTAATTTTACGTTGTATATTAATAACATTGATAATCACTTTCAATAGTGAAATAAAAAGGAAAGAGGGAAAAAAATGTTAACAACTAATTTAGAACACATTAATTCGGAAGAAGAATTACAAAAGACTATATCTGCAAATGAAAATGTAATGGTATGCTGTGGAAGAATGGGACCAATGTGCTTACCTGTTTATGCAGCTATGGATGAAATCAAAGATGAATACCCTAATGTGGTATTTAAAGATATGGCTTTTGATTTACCTGATGCAAAAGTTATAAGAAGTTTACCTGAATGTAGGAATTTTAGAGGACTACCTTTTACTATCTACTACAAAAATGGAAAAGTTGTAAAAGCAACTGCAAGTATTCAATCAAATGAACAAATAAAAACAATTCTCGACTCTGAATTTTAGTATTAATTTATAGTCAAAATTAAAAACCAAAAAAAATCATTAACCTACTAAATATTTTAAATAGGTTAATGATTTTTTATTATTTTGCAATACTTTCATTAAGTTTATCTTCATCAAGTTTTTTAGGAAGTAAAACACTAAGTAGAATTAAGATAAAAACAGGAAGTAAAATAAATTTTATAGCGTAATTCAAGTTAAAAATATCTGCAAATTTACCAAGGATTAATAAACCAAGTCCACTAAGACCAGTTGCAAGACCTGCAACAAATCCATAACCTGTATTAACGTTTTTAGGAAAAAGTTCATGAGACATAACAACAGTAGATGTATTAGTAATACTTAGTGACATTCCAAGCATTGCAAAAGATGCGAATGCTAATATACCCGAAGAAAAAGCAAATACTGTAAAGAGTGATCCTGCTATTATATTGAAAAATACTAAAGTTCTTCTACTACCAAACTTATCGTTTAATACTCCACCAAAAAGTGTTCCACCAGCTGCCAAAAATAAATGAATAGTTAAAAGTAAAGTTGCAAGGCTTAAAGAAGTTCCTTTAGCAAGAAGTATTTGAATGCCAAATGCAACTCCAACTCTCCTAATAAATGATCTATTCATTGAAATAATAACCAAAACTGACATTATTCTTTTAGCATATGAGCTAATTATATATTTGGATTCTTTAATTTGTTTCTTTTCTTTTTTAGATATAAATTCAATATCTTGTACTCTTGTTAAATACATAAATAAAGCAATAATAAAACCAGGAATCATAAAATATGTTAAACTACTTAATCCATACGTTTTAATCAAAGGTATGGAAATCATAGGAGAAACTGCACCAGCCAAGGTACCGAGAGTCATAAATACAGATAACATTTTCCCTTTTGATTCATTTCCAATATTAATTACTGTTGAAGATGCTAATGGATGAAATAATGCTGACGCTGTTGCTCCAAGTCCAACTACAACAAGTAATAAATAATAATTATTTATTAGTCCCGTAATATTCATCCAAAACGAAATCCAAACAAGTGATAAAATAATAAAATATGTTTTCCCTTTTTTATCAACTATATTTCCAACAATTGGCTGAGTCAAGTTTCCAAATGCCATAATTACAAATACCAATAGTCCTTGCATAGTTAAGCTAAGTCCAAATTTTTCAGCAAAAATAAATGAAATTGGTGCTATTAAACTCATATAAAAATCATTCATAAAATGTGCTGCCGATATACTAAGTAATTTTGAAAATCTATTTTGCATTAATTCTACCTCCCTTAAAAAAATAATTCTCATTAATTTTTTTATACATCATAATCATAAATATTACAAGTAAAGTCCCCTTTATAACAGAACTCATAGTTATTGTCCACCAAATTCCTTGTATTCCTAATAGATTGCTTCTTGAAAGTATATATGCAAAAGGGACTCTAAGCCCTGTAAAAACAATACTAATCACTGCAGGAGTTATTGTTTTTCCAAGTCCATTAAAAGCACCAGATAGAGTTATCTCAAGACACATAAATAATTGAGATATAGCTATTATTTGTAGATAGATAGTTCCAATAGAAAGAGTTGGCTCTTCATTTATAAATATCATAAATACATATTTAGCAAATAAAAATAATACTAACGATATAACAATGCCATAGCCCGCCATAATTTTTGCTGAAAACTTTATTCCGCTTCTAACTCTATCATACATCTTAGCACCAAAGTTTTGTCCTGTGAATGTGCTAAGAGCAACAGAAAAACCAGTAGCGGTCATATAAGACAGAGCTTCTACTTGCGTACCAACTTTTTGAGCAGCTATTGCAGACGGTCCAAATGATGCTACAACTTTTGCTATAAACATAGCAAAAACTGTAAAAGATGCACTTTGAAGAGAAACCGGAAATCCTATTTTAAAAATTTTATAGAAATATTCTTTACTAACTTTTCTTTCAAAAGCAAATCCTCCAAAAGGAATTTTTTTAATAAATAAACTTCTTATCATAATAATACTAACTATAACCTGAGATATTACAGTTGCAATCGCAGCGCCTGATACTCCTAAATTAAAAACAAATATAAATATAGGATCTAAAACAATATTCAAAACTAATCCAATTGAATTAATTTTAAAAGGAGTTTTACTATTTCCTGAACCATTATATATACTTGAAATAATTGGATTAATAAAACTTGAAACAATTCCAATTGAAATAATCATTAAATAATTTCTAGCTTTTGTATTTACTAAAGTATCATTAATGTTAAAAAAACCAATAAGGTCTTTATTGAATATTAATAAAATAAGAGCGTAAATAATAGCTAAAACTAAACTCATTCTTAATGCCATATTAGAATACATATTTGCATTTTTATATTTTTTTGCCCCTATTGACTGTGATACATTAACTTCTGTTCCAGTTTGAGCAAGCCTAATTAAAGACATACTGAGCCACAAATAAAATCCTGCTGTTCCAACAGCAGCAACTGATTTGCTACCAAGTTTTCCAATCCAAATCATATCAACTAAATTATAAGCCATTTGCAAAAATGATGTTCCCATTATAGGGAGTGCTAAATGTAAAATTGTAGTTGAAACCTTACCATTAGTTAAATTTATTTTCTTCATAGTTCTCCCTATTACTCTAAATGGACTAATTTTTTACATATAAATTTTTTTCTATATCCAACTACACACATTCTATAGTATTTTTCTTTTATTAACAACATATACTTCAATATAAAAGAAGATATTTAACATTGCATTAAATATCTTCTTTTATATTGAAAATAATTATCTAGCTATAAAACTAAGAAATCATTTATCTACAATTTTATCAGGGAAAATAATTTCAAAATGTACCCCCTTACCTTCATTATCCACTAGTTTTATTGTACCCTTTAACTTTTGATTAACCAAATTAAATACAATATGCATACCGAGTCCTATATTACCTTCATTTCGTCTGGTTGTAAAAAAAGGGTTGAAAATTTTATCTTTATACTGAGAATCAATACCTTTACCATTATCATAAAAATCAATAATAATATTTTTATTTAAACGCCTTATTTTTATAAAAATCTTTCCATTAACTTTGTTATCAAAACCGTGAGATATGCTATTTGTAATAAGATTCGTAATAATTTGTGAAATAATTCCTGGATAAGTTTCGAAAACAAGATTATTTTCTATATCTATATCGACTTTGCACCCATTTTTTTCTACAATTGGAGAAAGAGCATTAATTATTTTATTAATGTAATCTTTAATATTTATTACTCTTTTTTCCTCCGTATTTTGATCAGTTGACAACCTTTTAAAACCTACAACCAATTTTGAAGTTTTTTCTAAATTAGTTTGCATAATTTCTGTTGAATCAACAATATCTCTAATATAATCACTTAATTCCGATTTTTTCAAATTTTTCTCACAAAAGTTCTTGTTTATCTTTGAACTAATATCTTCCATATAAGAATTTAATGTTATACATATACCAAGAGGTGTATTCATTTCATGGGCAACTCCAGCAACAAGTTCACCAAGCGCTGCTAATTTTTCTCTTATTATTAATTCTTTCTGAGTTAATTTTAGTTCACTCAAGGATTTTTCTAAATTCGCATTTACTATATTAATATCTTTTGTTCTTTCATCAACTAATTTTTTTAATTTAATGTTAGATATAAGAATATTATTTATTGAATACGAAATTATAATACTAAATATTAATCCTAAAATTATTAAGAAATAAAAAATAGTAGTTTTTCCATTATAGCCATCTTTGAATTCGGCAGAAATTTTCCACATTCCAGTTTCAACATTTACTTTCGTTTCAATAGGAGTTTCTTTGAAACTAGAGACATTAGAATAAATGACACTTTCCAAATTTTCATTATTTTGAATTTGTTCAATTTTAATATTATTTTTTTTTGAAAACTCACTTATTCCGCTAATATTAAGCATTTCATTATATTTTATTACTAAAGAAAGTTGTCCCCAATATGTTCCGTCACTTAAAACAATAGGCATTCTATTAATTAATCCTTTTCCGCCCTGGACTAAATCAACAGGACCAACAAGCATACTTATTTTTTGGTTTTTAATCTTTAAAATATCTTCACTTTGTGAATCAACTTTAGCCAAATCAATGCCAATCGCATTTTCATTGCCTTTTAGAGGATAAACAAATTTAATTGTAGTACCTTTTACTAATGTTAAATGACTTATAATTTTATCACTTTTTGGAAGTAAGTTCTTTGAAAACTCATTAAACTCATTTTGATTTATATCTGGATTCATTTTTACATATGCAATAAGACCTCTTGCATTTCTAATACTTTGATTTACAGCCTGATTCACCTTTGCACTCAAAGTAAGCATTTGATTTTGAAGTAAACGTTTTTGCTCTGCAATAGATCTTTTATATTCAATATTTGCAGAATACAAAAACATACCTAGTATAAAAACAAAAGCAGTTGCAACAATTAAAATTCTTCTTTTATTTTGAATTTTCATTGATCTCACCTCTAAAAAATACTATAAAATATCACAAGTACTTTTTTCTCCCTTAATAAATTTATCTATTTCATTTGCAACATCTTTAGAATACTTAACAGCCTCAACAACTGTTCTTGCACCTGTTACAACATCTCCTGATGCAAAAATTCCTTTTCTAGTTGTTCTTCCGCAGTTATCAGTTGTTACAAACCCGTATTTATTAGTATCAATTCCTCCAGAATTTGAAACAATATTACTCCTTGGAGCTTGGCTAACCGAAACTATTATTGAATCACATTCATATAGTTTTATTTCATCTTCTTCAATATATGTTATTTTTCCATCAATTTCTTTTTTTATAATATTTTTATAAAGTACTCCATCTTTAGTAAATTCAATAGGTTTTTTATAAAATTCAAAATTAACACCATCTATTTTTGCATAATCAACTTCATATTTACTTGCTGGTATATCATCTTCACCTTTTCTATAAAGTACAGCTACATCTCTTGATCCTGTTCTTATCGCTGTTCTTGCCACATCCATAGAAACATTTCCAGCACCTATTACACATACTTTATTTCCTAATTTATAAACCTCAGGATTTTTCAAATAATCTATTGCGTAGTGAACATTTCCAAGGCTTTCACCTTTAATATTTAGTTTTCTTGGATTCCAAACTCCTGTTCCAATAAAAATTGCATCATAACCATCTCTAAATAAATCTTCGATAGTTATAACCGGTCCAATTAGTGTATTAGGTCTAATTTTAACTCCAAGTTTTTCAAGTCTTACTTTTATTCTTTCAAGTACATCTTTAGCAAGTCTAAATTCAGGTATACCATATCTAAGCACACCACCAATTTTATCATGTGACTCAAATATTGTAACATTATAACCCTTCATAGATAAAATAAAAGCAATAGTTATACCCGCTGGGCCAGAGCCTATAATACCAACATCACCTAAATTATTAGCTTCTTTTTTAAGTTCAATAATATCTAAATTATAATCCGAAATATAATTTTCAATACCACCTATATTTACAGCTTTTCCTTTTATCGCTAATATACAACTTCCTTCACACTGTGATTCGTGAGGACATACTAATGAACATATAACAGAAAGTGGATTATTATCAAATAACATTTTACCAGACTTCTTAATATGGCCATCTAAAAATAGATTTATCATTTCGGGGATATTAGTTTCGACTGGACATGCTTTGACACATCTTGGATTCTTACAGTTTAAACATCTTTTTGCTTCATCAATTATATTATTTGACATAATAGCCTCCTACAATATTCATATCCATTTTTTTTGATAGTAATCATTACATTTTCATATGGATATATCAAGTTTCTATATAGTATACTATAAAAATATCTAAAGAAATTATGAACATTTTGTTAACTGTAGGGACGGAACTTGACTTTTTGTTTTTTCAAATGTATATTGAATATAAGAAATCAATTTTTTAATAATTGACTATTTACTAGTAAGGTGGGTATATGGTAAGAAAAGCTAGAGATAAAAACACTTTTGGAACATATTACATTACGCAAAATGCAAATGTAGATACTGATCTATTTTCTGGTGATGAAGATAGAAAAAAGTTTTTAGATATTTTAGAGAAAACAAAATCTAAGTTTGATTATAAATTATATGCATATTGCCTTACTAACAATAATTTCTATCAATTAATTATTTTTGATAACGGAAGTGATATTTCCAAAATTATGAAAAGTATTAATATATCCTATTCTATGTACAAAAAATGCGATAGAAAATTATTTAAAGATAGATATAAAAGTTATTTAATTAAAGATTACTTTGAATTACTTGAATACACAAAAAAAATACATTGTCATGACAATAAATGGAATAGCTACTGCCATTATATTTCTGATAATAAAATTTCTAATACACTCTTAGATTCAGACGAGATACTAAATACTTTTAAATTCAAAGATTTTGATCCAAAAAAATCATATAAAGATTTTCTTGATGATAAATTAGATTTTAAAGATATTGTTTGTGATAAAAATATTATATTTTGTGAAGATAATAAAAATTGTATTTCTTGTTTAAAAGAAGCCAATACTTTTCTACAAACTATATTAGAAAAAGAAAATATTTCTTTTGAAAATTTAATCAAAAATAAATCACGAAGAAATTCACTAGTAAAATACTTTAGAAAAAATTCTTTACTTACATTAAAAGAAATTGGAGCTTTATTTGGTAATTTAAGCGAGTCAACAATTTGTAAAATTATAAATAAATAAAAATATTAATAACAAATTAGGCGGTGAAAAAATGGATTTAAATTTTAGTATTGATTCAAATGCAATAAGCAGTAAAAAAAATACACTTTCAGAAAATGTCATTTATGACATTCTTGTAATTGGCGGTGGTCCTTCTGGACTTAACAGTGCACTGTATAGTAAACGAAGTGGATTAAATGTAGGAATTATTGCCGATAAATACGGCGGACAAATTCTAGATACTTCATCAGTTGAAAACTATTTAGGATATGAATCTCTTTCTGGTGAAGAACTTGCTAAGAAATTTCAAAAACATATAAGTAATTATGATATCCCTATAAAAAAGGATAGTAAAGTAACTAACATCACAAAAGATAACAAAGTTTTTTCATTGATCTTAAATGATACTACTATTTTAAAATCAAAAGCTGTTGTAATAGCCACAGGAAGTAAACCTAGACAGCTTAATGTAAAAGGTGAAAATGAATTTTTAGGAAAAGGAGTTGCTTACTGTGCTATATGTGATGGCCCATTATTTGCTGATAGAACTGTTATAGTTGCAGGTGGTGGAAATTCTGCTGTTGAGGCTGCAATGGATCTTTCTAAAATAGCGAGCAAAGTCATTATTGTTCATAGAAGTAAATTTAGAGCCGAAAAAATATTAGTTGATAAACTTAAAAAAATAGAAAATATAGATATCCATCTTAATACTGAAATTAAAGAAATTTACGGTAAAAGACTTGTTAGTGGAATCAAAGCACTAAATAAATCAAACAAGGAAATTATAGATATAAAAGCTGATGGTGTTTTTGTTGAAATTGGATATAACCCTAATAGCGAACCCTTTAAAGATTTAATAGAGCTTAATGAGAAAGGCGAAATAATTATTGATGGTCTTTGCAAAACAAATATTGAAGGTATATTTGCATCTGGAGATGTTACAAACGTTTCTTATAAACAAATTTCGATATCAAGCGGAGAAGGCGCTAAAGCTGCTCTTTCTGCTAATCAATATATAAACGCATTATAAATTATCAAACTTTTTATGATTACTATTATTTAAAATTTTGATAGCAAACAAACTAGGAGGAATAAAAAATGGCATTATTAAATGAAGACATTAGAAAACAACTTACAGAAGTATTTGACACAATGAAGGATGAGGTAACAATTGCACTTTTTACTAAAAAAGACAGTTGTGATTCATGTGCTGACACGCTTTCATTTATGAAAGAAATTGAAGAAATTGGATCAAAAATAAAATTAATTACTTACGATATTGATGATGATAGTGAAAAAGCAAAAGAATATAATGTAGAACTTACTCCTGCTATTGTTTTACTTGACCATAACAATGTAGATAATGGAGTAAAATATAATGGTATTCCTGCTGGTCATGAAATCAATTCTTTAATTACTGGTTTACTTGAAGTTTCAGGTACTGGTGAAGCTTTACCAGAAGAAATGAAAAAAAGAGTTGATGCAATAAATAAACCAATTCATATAAGAGTATTTGTAACTTTAGGATGTCCTCATTGTCCTGGTGCAGTTTCAAAAGCACATAAACTTGCTCTTGAAAATAAATTTGTAACAGCTGAAATGATTGAAGCTCAAACATTCGCTGACTTATCTGATAAATACGATGTTAGTGGAGTTCCAAAAATAATCATTAATGAAGATCACGATTTAGTTGGTAACCAACCACTTGAAAAATTCTTAGAAGTAATAGAAAGTCTTTAAAAAAATTAAGCGTAAAAAGGAATATTAATCCTTTTTACGCTTTTTTATTCAATACATTAGAATTCTAAATTCATTTATTAATATATAATATAAGAGCTTGTTTGAGCTGGTATACTCATTGTCATAACTGGTGGACAAATTGCTTTAATGAAGTCTCCTTTTTTAAACGATTTATTAAAAATCGTAGAATCTCCATTTGTATGAATAATAATTTGATCCATCATTTCTCTTGAATCTTTTTTTGTAGAAATTGTAATATTCGTATTACCTCTTGAATCTACCGATATATCTTTTACATATCCCATATGACTTACTACATTATTGTTTGAAATATAATAGTTTTTATTTTTTAGACTAACTTGCATTTCAAAAATAACACTTAAAAATTCTACTGGAACCAAAGTAAGTCCATTTTTTATAATTGGTGCATGACTTAATTTAATAGGAGCCATTTTATTTTTACTATAGTAATTTTTATCTATATAAATTTCCGTCCATCTTGCACCCTTACTAATTGAAATAGAATGATTTTCACTATTCCATTTAACTGTATATCCCATTTTTTCAAACACATTTCTAAGAGGTAAATAGCTAATATTTTTTTCTCTAACTACATTTAGATCAGAAGCTACTAATTCATTATTGTAATATATTTTTGAAATACTCTTTGATTCACTATCTTTCGCTAAATTAGTAATGTTTAACAAATTGTTAGTACTTTTAACATTCAATATAAAACTATCAATTGCAGCTTTTTCCCAGCTTCTTGAATAATTAAAATTTATTTCAGTATTCGAACCTTCTTTAACTTCAAAAGTTATAATTCTTTTTCCAGGCGAACCTATTAAACCGCTTGTAGAAGAAGAAAATTCATCTTTTATCACTTTAATTAAAGTTTTATCAGCTACTTTATAATTCCACTGATAACCCGTTGAAGGATTCTCGATAATAGTAATTGTAAATTTATCATTTTCTTTTGAAATTGTATATTTTTCCTCTTCACTTCTATTAGTTATAGTCTCTACATCATTTGAAATTAACATAGGTTTAACAGTATCCATTTCACCAATATATAAGGTTGGCACAGGCACATTTGCATTTACATCCGCAAATGCCACTATGCTAGAAAATACCATTAATCCTACCATTATTAAAGTAATTATTTTTTTCATCTTTTCCTCCATATTTCCATATAATTATTAGTTTTATTTTGCTTTTCATAGATTAGACGAGTAATTTTATAAAAAGTTCCATTTTTTTCGAATAATTTTTATTTAGTAAATTAGTACACAAAAAAAATTATAAATTATACTTTCTGAAAATTTCTTTGTTAGTATATTATAAACTTCTAATATAACTATTGATTTTTAAAAATTATGTTGTAGAATGTTAATGAAGTTAATTTTTTAACTATTATTTTAAAAGTGAGGATAAAAATATGAGAACTCCAATAAACTTATTTACAATTAACGGATTTTTAGGTAGCGGGAAAACAACATTATTAAAAAATGTACTCGAAAATAATAAACATCTTAAAATTGGTGTAATTCAAAATGAATTCGGAAAAATAGGTATTGATGGTGAAATTATAAAAAAAGACGGACTAGAAATTGTTGAAGTCAATAGGGGCTCTATTTATTGTTCATGCCTTCAATTGTCCTTTATTAGTGCGCTAAAAGAAATGGTAGAGAGAGAAGTTGAATATCTTATAGTTGAAGGCTCTGGACTAGCTGATCCTTCAAATATGAATGAAATACTTGATGCTCTTCACTCTGTGATGCCAAATGCAATGCACTATAAAGGTTCAATTTGTTTGATCGATGCTCCGCAGTTTTTAGATCAACTTGAAGAAATTGAAACTGTAGAAAGTCAATTAATTCACTCTCAGTTAGCCGTAATAAATAAAGTTGATTTAGTTAACACAAATAAAATAAGAAAAATCAAATCTGTTATAAAAGAAATTAAGCCTGATATATTAATAGAAGAAACAACTTTTGGAAAGTATGATATGGAGTTTCTTACTAAAAACCTTGTAGAAATTAGTCCTATGCATTTTGGCGAAACGTCTAATTCAGTTGATAACAAACCAAAAACACTCTCTATGACTTTTGATAAAAAGGTTGATAGAAGCAAATTTAAAAATTTCATAGATTTAATAAAAAAAGATTGCTATAGAATAAAAGGATTTATTAGTACTAATGAAGGATTTACTAAGATAGATGCAGTAGGTCCTCAAGTAGATTTAATTAATTCTGAAAAAGAAAATTTAGATTCTAAAGTCGTATTTATATCAAAAATTGGACCACAAATCATAAGACCTATTTTTGCTGCTTGGGAAAGTAACTTTGATTTTGAAATGAAACTTAGATAGTTTTTATATAAATAAACCAATCATAATATTAAAAACACTAGCCTATATGAATATATATATGCTAGTGTTTTGTTTCGTTTTGTTTAATTAAATAATAGCAGAAATAATGCTCATAAGTCCCATTATAAATATTAAAAATAAAGTAATTTTTTTAAAGTGCTTTTCTTTAACTCTTTTTGATGTCCTTATGCCACCAAAAATACCTATAAATAGGGCTAGTATATTTATAGCGGAAAGTTTTAAAACGTCAATAGTTAACAAATTTCCAAAGAAAAAAGCTGGTAAACTCAAAATATTTAGAAGTAAAAAATATGTAGTGAGCGTTTTTCTAAAAGTATCTTTATTCGTATCTTCATTACTTAAAAGCAAAACTATTGGCGGTCCGCTTAGAGAGACACTTCCATTAAGAACACCACTTAAAAAACCCGCGAAAACATCAGCAACTATTACATTATTAATTTTAGCTCTATAGCCTTTCATCATAATAATTGAAGAAAATACAATCATAATACCAACGAATAATTTTAATGAATTATCATCTATCACGTTTAAGATTCTAACTCCAATAAAACTTGAAATTGTACTCACTATTACTAAAATAATAATTCTCTTTTTATTTACTTTACCATCTAGCTTAAAAAAAAGGACACTATTCATTATTAAACTATATATTATTAACATTGGAACAAATTCTTTTAGTGGTAATATTAAGCTTAAAAGTGGAACTGCTATAAGGGAAAAACCAAAACTTGTAATACCTTGAATAAATCCTGCAAAAATTATTATTAAAAATATCGCTATTTCCATACATCCTCTCTTTTTTTATATATTTTTTATCAAATTCATTTAATTTATCTCACCTCAACATTATTATATACTAAAAATTAAATGTATAAAATAACAATTGATTATTTGACTTTATAGCATATAATTAAATTAGTACAGCACAAATAGGAGGATTTATGTCTAAAGTATATTTCAAAAAATATAAAGGTAGTGATACAGAAATTCTAAGCAAAATAGGTAAAGAATTACTAGCAAACATTATTAATACAGAATCTATTAAGCTTGAAAAAAATATACCAATAAAAGTTCATTTTGGAGAAAAAGGCAATACTACATTTGTTCCAGCTTCTTGTTATAACGGTATTATTGATTATTTAGAAGAAAATGATATTAACTCTAAATTCATTGAAACTAACGTTTTATATAGAGGTAGCCGAACTACAAGAGATAGTCATATTAATTTAGCAAAAGAACATGGTTTTACAAGGCTTCCTATTATTATTGCTGATGGCGATATGGGAGAAGCAGTGCATGAAGTAACAATAAATAAAAAATATTTTGATAAGGTAAAACTTGGAGCAGCATATGAAGATTATAATCAAATTTTAGTTATAAGCCACTTTAAAGGCCACGGTTTAGCAGGATTTGGTGGAGCTTTAAAACAACTTGCTATGGGCTTTGCTTCAAGAAGTGGAAAAATGGCTCAACACTCAGTATTAAGTCCTACAGTAAATGGGGATAAATGTATTTCATGTGGACTTTGCGTAAAAAAATGTGATGTTGATGCAATTGAAATAAAAGATTTCGCTATTATTGACGATAAAAAATGTGTTGGTTGTGCTGGATGTATTGCTGTATGCCCAGTTGGGGCTATAGCAAATGATTGGGGTGCGATGAATTTCAGAGAAAAAGTTGCTGAATACGCATACGGCGCCCAGCTTAATAAAAACCATATATATATTTCTTTTATGATGAATATTACAAAAGAATGTGACTGTATGGGACAACATATGGATCCCATTGCTGAAAATTTCGGAGTTTTCGCATCTCTTGACCCTGTTGCAATGGATAGTGCGTGTTTAGATATCTTGCAAAATGAAAGCGACAAAAAATTATTTGAAAATGGAAGAGAAACACTTTTGCATTGTAAAGAAATAGGATTTTCTAGCGGAAATTATGAACTTATAGAAATTAAATAGTTCAATTTATAACAAATTACAGCTTTCTAGTCTTTATTGAATTACTTTATCTAAAGGCTAGAAGCTATAATTTTAACAATATTCTTAAATGAATTTTAATTTTTGAAAGGAATAACAATGAATCCAAGCTTATTTATTAATATATTTCATCTTTACAAAAATAATTATGTTGATTTTCAATTGTTTTCATTTTATCATAAGATTTCTCTTATGCTTATAGCCACAATTTTAGTATTCATGTTCATCTTTAAAAAATATATTAAGTATCCAAAACTTACTTTAATCATCAGATTAATTTTATTATTAATTATGATACTTCAATTTATAACTTTATATGCTTGGATTTTTAAAACAAACTCTTTTTCTTTTTCTGATTCTCTACCTATCTATCTTTGTAGGCTTACTTCTTTATTTTGTATTTTTATGCTATTATTTAAAAGTTATAAATTATTCGAAGTGCTTTATTTTTGGGGATTTGCTGGAGTTCCATTTGCACTTCTTACTCCAGATACATTTGGGCAGACATTTCCAAATATAATATATATAAGATTTTTTGTGTCACATGGCGCTATACTAATTTCTCTACTATTTATGATAATTGCATATGATTTCTATCCTACATTCAATTCACTAAAAAAAACGATCAAATATAGTTTATTATATCTAATCGTTTGTTATATTATAAATACTATTTTTAATGGAAACTACTCTTACCTTAGTCAAAAACCCTATACATCATCAGTTTTAGATGTATTACCTTCTTTCCCATTTTATATTCCCCTTATGATTATTATAATATTTTCAATTTTTGCATTACTATTTATTCCGTTTTTTTTATACTCAAAAAAACACTAATTATTTGTCGATATTCATATTTATATTCAATAACTTATTTATTTAAATTTAATATATTATAACAAAACTCACTATTAAAATAGGCACTCTATCTATTTTTCCAAATCGGGTCTCTTTTATTTAAAAATGCATCAACACCTTCATGAGCATCTTCAGTTGTACAAAGAGTCGCAAAATGATTATTTGATAAATCTAACGCTTTTTCAAAATCAAGATCTTCCATTTTATAAAAAGATTTTTTGCCAATTTGAAGTGCAAGTGGACTTTTTAGCGCTAATTTCCTTGCATATTTAAGAGTTTCTTCTTCTAATTTTTCCGTTGGAACAACTTTATTTATAAGCCCAATTCTCTTAGCTTCAAATGCATCTATCATTTCTCCCATTAAAATTAATTCCAAAGTTTTTTTTCGACCTAGGCTTTTTGATAAAGGTACAGCTGGTCCCATACAAAATAGACCTACATTAATAGCAGTAGCCCCAAATTTAGCATTTTCAGCAGCAATAGCTAAATCACATGCTGCAACTAAGCCAATTCCATTTGCAACGGCTATCTTTTGAACAGATGCTATAACTGGCTTACCCATATTTGCTATAGTTATATTCATTTTTTCCATTAATTCTACCCATTTTAAATATTCTACATTACTTTTTCCTTCTAAATCATTTACATCTATTCCAGTGCAAAAGTTCTTACCACTAGCATTAATAATAACTACATTAACACTAGGGTCATTTTCGAATTCTATAAGTGACTTGTTCAGTTCATTTGCAAGTGGAACATTAAAAGTATTATTAAATTCAGGTCTATTTAGGGTAATAATACCGATATTTTCATTTTTATTAACTAAAACACTTGTATATTTCATATCGATCCTCCATTTAATACTTAATAACTAATCCAACGCCAACTTCATCAATATCAACCACTTTAGACAATTCAATTTTAGATTTTAAATCTGTACAATGGCATGCATGTATTTTTTTAACTCCTAGTTTCGAAAAATAGTCTACAGTTTTATCTAATTGTATTTTTGAAGGATTTTGTAAATGAAATCCTCCGATTACATCAAACACTTTATTTTCATTACATACTTCTTTTGCATAGTCAATAATATTACATATTCCTGAATGAGAACAACCAGTAATAATAACTAAACCATTTTCACTCTTATAACATAAGGCACTGTCATCAATATTATAATCCTCTTCATATTTGTCATCTATAAGAACTTTCCCAATACTTTCTATTGATTCAAAATCATTTTCTCTTGGTATTTCACCTAAAAATACTAATTTATTAGTAAGCCAGATTGGCTCTTTGCTAATAGCATTCTTAAAATATTTTAGAACTTTTTCTTTATCCAAAGTTATTCCAAATTCATCTTTTCCATAAAAAGTTTTTGAATCAAATACTCTTGGATGAGCTATAAAAGTAGATTTATTAAAATTTCTTCCTTCAAAAAGTTCTTCGCTCAATCTTTTAATATATGGCTCAAGTCCCCATGTATGATCAAGATGACTGTGACTAATAGCTAAAAAATCTATATTAAATAAATCAATTTTCATCTTTTCGCCGTTATATATAAATGCATCAGAATAACCTAGATCAAAAAGGATTTTTTTGCCTTCACTTTCTATAAAATATGATACTCCAGGTTCTCCAAGAAAATATCTATCAATTAAAGTGTTATTATCTATTAAAACCGTTAATTTCAATTTCAACTCCCCCTTTTGTAATAAAATATTTAATTTTTTATTAATTTCAGTAAAATTTCTACTAATTTAGGATTAAATTGTTTGCCTTTTTCACTAATGACAATTTTTAATGCATCTTTATTTGAAAATCCTTTTCTATAAGATCTATCAGAAGTCATTGCATCAAATGCATCGGCGATTTGAATTATTTGAGCTTCTATTGGAATCTGATCACCTTTTAATCCATTAGGATAGCCATTACCATCATAGTGTTCATGGTGCATATAGGTTAATTCAGCTATTCTATCAAAATCCTCAATATTACTAAGAATTTTTTTTGCATTAAGTGGATGTTGTTTAACAATTTCATACTCCTCTTTTGATAATTTTTCTGGTTTTACTAATATATCAGTTGGAATTCCAATTTTACCAACATCATGAAGTATTGACGATATATCAATATCATTTAATTGTTTTCCCGTAATACCTATTTCTTTTGCTAATGAAAGACTTAATTTATTTACTCGTCTTGCATGTCCAACCGTGTACTTATCTTTTATTTCTATAGCGGATATTAAAGCATCAATTGTATTTTGATACATTTTTTTTTCTCTCTCTTGAATTATTTTTTGAGAATAGAAATTTGAAATTAACTGAGAATAAAATTTTAATACAACTTTTGAGCTCTTAGAAAAACTTTTTTCATCAAAATTTTCTAAACTAATTAACCCAATATATTCACCTTCTACAATGATGGTTGCATATAATGATACAAATTCTTTATACGTACCTAATTGTTTAAATATGTTGATTGTTTCTAAATCAAATTTAGAATCTTCTCTTTTTGCAATATATACTTCTTTGGCTAAAAGAGTCTTCTCAAAACAACTATCATAATCAATAAATAATTTATCCTTTGGAAATTTAAGTTTATTTAACACTTCTATATCATATCCACGAGAAAATATAGGCGTATAAAAATCTTTATTCAACTCATATAAAGATCCTTTTTGAGCTTCTGGAATTAATTCAAATGCAGAATCAAAAACTAATTTTAAAAAATCTCTTTTATCCATATTATCAGTATGTATAAAAGAATTTATTATTACTTTATATCTTTCATATATTAATTTTTCATATTTTTCTTCACATTCACTAGTCTTAAGTTCCATTTTTTGATTCATATACTTATACCTCGCCTATAAAAATTTTATCCGATGCCTTAGAGTTCTTTATCCCCCACTTCTTAAAAAAGTGGGGGATAAAGAACTCTAAAAAGGCCCTGGATTATGTTTTCTAAGATTCAGTGGGAGTAAAAACTCCCTCTGAATCCAAGAAATTCATTTATATTATTCAAAATTAATTATATCATAATTTAGGGAAAAAGCTCAGCTTACGCCAAGCTTTTTCCTTAATTATCTTACACTTTTGTACTTTTGTCTAATTTGCTTTGCAAATTTTTTTCTTCTTTCTTTTTCTTTTAATCTAAGATTTAAATCTTCTTTCTTTTTAGCAAACAGTACTTCTTTTTTAAGTTTTTTATAATTTTTCCATCTTTCTTCACTTATTTTACCTGTAGCTAAAGCATCAATTATCATACATCCTGGTTCTTTAGTATGAGTACAATTTGTGAATTTGCATATTGATGCATATTCTTCAATATCACTAAAAGTTTTATCAACTCCACTACTTGCACTCCACATACCAATTTCACGCATACCAGGTGTATCAATTATCATAGTTCCATTTTTAAGTACTACTAGTTGCCTATGAGTGGTAGTATGCTTTCCTTTAGCATCGCCTACTCTTATATCATTTACCTTCATTATATTTTCATCTGAAATTCTATTAACTAAGGTAGATTTTCCAACACCTGATGATCCTAAAAAAACAATAGTTTCATATGGATTAATATACTTTTCAAGTTTATCTAAGCCTTCACCAGTAAAAGAACTTACTTTAATAACTGTTGCAAAAGAATCTATTTTATCTATCTGATTTTTGTAAAAATCATAATTCTCACATAAATCTGATTTTGTAAGAACTATTATTGGAGTTGCTCCACTCTCCCAAGATATGGCCAAATATCTCTCAAGTCTTTTTATATTAAACTCATCATTTAATGAGCTAACAATAAAGACATAATCAAAATTTGTAGCCACTATTTGTTCCTTAGAATTAAATGTATCCATTCTTGAAAATTTACTTTTCCTGCTTAATACTTTAAATATTATATCTTCACCAAGTTCATTTTGTTTTGCCATTACAAAATCACCAACTACAGGATATATTTCATTTATACTATCATTATAAAAAACTGATCCCTTTAAGCTTGCACTTTTTTCTCCATATTTATTTATAATCTTATATTTTTCTCTATGAACTTCTGTGATTCTTGCAATATTTAATCCACTCAAATCTTTATTTTCTAAACCTAATTTTTTAACTTCTTTTTGAAAAAAACTATTAAATCCATATTTCATCATTTCATTTTCTATCATTAATTCCTCCGTATTTTAAGTTACTACATTTCCTTAAATTGTCATTTTCTACTTCTAATATATATTTATTAATATTGTTTTTATAAATTCTTTTCATATTAAATCACTCCTTTTATATGCTCTTAGTTTCTAAAAAATTGTGCCTAAACTAGCTAAAAATGGATATAAAAATACCGCAATTAATAACCCAAGTTACTATTTGCGGACACAAAAAAACACGACCTACATCGCGTTATACAATTATATAAACATATTTAGTATAGTGAAAGGTTAACAAGATTTACGTTAGCTGAATAAACAACTTACGCCCATATTCAATTTAATTTAATACCACCCTTAAATTCACACTCATATTAAACATCTCCTTTCAAAACAGAAATTTCCTACACTTTCAGTGTATATTTTTATATTTTCTTTGTCAAGAAAAAAGAATTTGATTAATTAATCAAATTCTTTTTTTGTAATTATTAAGCTCTTGCTAAATTAGTTTTATTATTACTACCAGACGTTTTACTTATATTTTTTATCTTTAGTTCTGGTTCTAAAATTCCATTGTTTTTTAAAATTACTTCAAAATTCTTAAATTCTTTTCTTTCCATTACTATTTCAACTTTATGTCTTCTTTCTCCATTAATTCCACGTGCTAAAAAATTATTTACTGTATAACCTTCTTTTCTAAGTCTTTCAGCAATTTCTACCATCTTTTGCTGATCGTTTAAAAATAAATCTACTTCTATAATTCCAAGTGCTAAACGCTCTTCAACCTTACCACCTATAAATACACCAAATGTTTTACCTAGTGCATAAGCCAAAGTAAAATAAATCCCACCCGAACTTACTACTTTAGTAAGTATTGAAGCAAATATAGTTGCATCTATAAATACTACTATATAAACTGGATTCATAATCTTTTTTGATATTAATATCGTTTTTAAAGTCGCTAAAATATTAGTAAAAGAGGTAATTAAAAATAAACCTATTACAGCAATTATAACTTCATTAGTCATATGCCTTCCTCCTTTTCAATTGATATTTCAGTTGCCGCGATTCCAAAAAAATAAAAGAGCTAATTAAAATAATTAGCTCTATAATCGTATTTTCTTTTAAGAATAACTAAATATATCTGTGCTAAATTTCATTCGTTAGCTTTTGCCAACATTCACATACTAACATAATTCTATAATTAAGTCAAATATATTTTTAAATTACTATCTCTTTACGTCCATCATCACTAATAAATATTTGTTTTGCAACTTCTTTAGCTGATTTTAACCTTGACTTGTCTTTTATATATGATTTCCCATCCCAAAATGGTGTATTCATACCACCCATATATACTGCAGTTATTTTAAGTTTTTCGTCTTTATATTCATTTTGCAAACTTTCAGAAAAACCCCTTATAGCAAATTTGCTTGCAACATAAACGGCTTCATTAGGTTTTCCCTTTAAACCAGCAGTAGAAATTATATTAATTATTTTTTCTTTTACTATAGGAATAAATTTTCTTGTCATCATTATTGTCCCTTTAACATTTACATCAATCATTGTATTAATATTTTCATCTTTAATATTTTTAAAAGGTCCAAAATAACCTACACCCGCGCAATTAACTAGTGTATTTATACTTTTATATTTATTTTCTACTATTCTTAATACATCATCAATATGATTTGCCTTTGTTATATCTAACGAAATAGCACAAGCTTTTCCGCCATTTTTTTCAATTATTTCTTTAACTCTATCTAATTTTTCTTTATTTCTTCCTATTAGTATAACTTCATTATTTTCAGAATATACTAATGCAAGCTCTTTTCCAAGTCCACTTCCTGCTCCTGTTATAAGTACTTTATTCATATTTTAACCTCCTATGTTAGTTTGGATTATATTATTATTTATAGTAAATTCCCTTAAGTTCTTCACTTTGTGCATACTTATATAATATATTATTTTCATTACTTCTTACAAAACTATCATATTCAATTAAAATTCTTATTTCTTTAATTCTAAGTAGCTCTTTCCATCCTTTTAAAATAGACTTTTCAAAATCAGGATTCCAAAGCTCTTTTTTTTCAATCAATGGACAGTCATGCTCTTGTTCTTTTTCAATTATTAAATAAAGTTTACCATTTTCAATATGTGGGGCAAAAGGAAAAGTTCTACACTGAATTGGTCTAAGACTACGAATACAATTTGTATTGTCTTTGCAATTTCCAAAAAACATTTTATTTATTCCTACTGGCAAATCATAAACTTTTCTTGTATGTATCTCAATAGAATTTTCATCAATTAATTTCTCGTTTTTCTGAATTTCATTATATTCAAATGGCAAAAAATATATTCCAAGTGCACATCCATTTTCATCCACTGCTCTGCAGCAATGATAATTACAAAGTAATCCGCAGTTACTCTCAGTTAAAGTTACATCCATATATTTATATGCTTTTTCAAATATTTCTTTATTATTCATATATACCTACTTTTTTTATAATCAAAAGTTCTAAATTTATTTTGATAAATATATTATTATGCACGCTTTTTCGTGGTATATATAACTATATACTAATTTATTAAGTATGTATATTATAAGCTTTTTCCTATACAATTTTGCAAAGGAGCTATTATGCGTAAAAATACTTCTATTAAAATAAATACATTAATATCAATTGTTATAATCATTGGCTTTATTGTGACTGGAATAATTAGCTATTCCACATATAGCAAAATTATCAAAAATGATATTAAAAACATTTCAAAACTAACCTCTATGAATATCTATTCAGAAATTAATAATGAACTTACCAAACCTATTTTTGTTTCTTTAACTATGGCTAATGATAGTTTTTTAAAAAATTGGCTTAGCATAGAAGACAAAGTAAATACTATTGATCACTATAAGCAGTTACAAAATTATTTAATTGGGATAAAATTAAAATATGGATATGATTCAACTTTTTTAGTTTCAACTTCTACTAGTAATTATTATACTTATAAAGGTATTGAAAAAAGAATCAGTAAAAATAACGCACATGATATTTGGTACTTTGATTTTATAAATAAAAATCTGAATTATGATTTAGATGTTGATACCGATGAAGTTTCTGACAACGCTCTAACAGTTTTTATCAATTGTAGAGTAGAAGATGCAAAAAACAACTTACTTGGAGTTGTTGGGGTAGGATTAAAAATAAATGAAATTCAAAAAATGTTGAAAACGTTTGAAGACAATTATGGCTTAGAAGTGTTTTTAATTTCACCTGATGGAATCGTTGAAGCTCATACTAACAGCAATTTTATTGAGAAACTTAATATATTTGATGATAAAACAATTAGTAACTTCAAAAATGAAATTCAAAATAATCATAGCGACCTTTTAACTTTTAAATATAAGGATAAAGGAATAGATGGATATATAATTACAAGATACATTGATGAATTAAATTGGTACCTTGTGGTAAAAAAAGATACTTCTATTCTAAAGAAATCTTTATATTCACAGCTTTTTAAAGTAATGGCTGTAATGATATCAGTAATTATTTTCACATTAATTATTAGCACAAAAATAATCAATTGGTATAAACAAAAACTTTCTAACATGGCTAAGACAGATTATTTAACTAATCTCCCTAATAGACGCGGCTTTAATGAATTCCTTAATAATGCAATTGAAAATCATTCAAACTACGGCAATGATTACTATGTATTTGTTTTTGATATTGATGATTTTAAAAGTATTAATGATAATTTTGGACATTTATTTGGCGATCATGTTATAAGGAGAGTAGCAAAAATATCAAATAAATTTATTGAAGGTAATGGTATGCTCGCCAGATGGGGTGGAGATGAATTTTCTGGTGTTTTATTTAATATTGATAATTTAGATGATTTTTCAACTAATTTATTAAATATTATTTTAAACGACGTAGAACTTAAAGATAAAAACATTACAATAAGTCTAGGTATAACAAAATCAAAAGCTTTAGATACAAGAGATACTATTATATATAGAGCAGATCAAGGTATGTATTATTCAAAAGAACATGGTAAAAACCAGTATAAGGTAAATTAGGTATTTAGATTTTATACAAATAATTCAACTCCTTTACCCCGATTTTAATAGGGTACAATTTTCTGCTTAAGTATGCTATAGTTTCATATAGTAGGAAAACAAAGGAGGAAATGTGAGAAAAATAATAATTAAATATAAAATGAGCTTTGCAGTAGCTATTTTATTAACTATTTTGGATTCATCATTGCAAATAGGTGTGGCTTTTTTTATGAAGTTCATAACTGATGCAACTATAAGCAAAAATATGGACTTGTTATTTAAATTAGCAATATTGGCTAGCTTATTCTTTATACTTCAATTTATATTTTATTTTATATCAAGAGTTGCGAGAGCAAAATACATACAAAATGTTATTGGATTTTTAAGAGAAAATATATTTGAACAATTATTTAAATTACAAATTAATGATTTTCACAAAAAAAATTCAGCAGAATATATTTCTATGTTGAGTAATGATGTTAAATTATTGGAAGAAAGTTATTTTGAAAAAGTACTAGATTTAGTTGCAATGAGTAGTCAGCTAATAGTAACTAGTTTAGCGCTAATTTGGATTCATCCATTTGTGGCTTTAATTGCTATATTACTGAATTTACTCCCCTTGGCTATACCAGGGGCTTTTAATAAGAAAATGGATAATAGTAAAAAAATATATTCTGATAGTATGATGACTTATACTGAAAAGTTGAAAGACTATTTTGATGGTTTTGAAGTTATTAAGAGTTTTAATATAGAAAAAGAATTAATTAGGTCTCATAATATTTCAAATAAAAGACAAGAAAAAAATAAGTTCAGTTTTGTGTTAATTGAATCATTAATGAATGCTTTATCTTTTTCTAGTGCCTTTTTTATTATGGTAATTGTCTTTGCCTTGGCTGCTTTTTATTCTATAAATGGTAGTGTAGAATTAGGTACTATGGTAGCAGTTATTATGTTAGTGAATTACTTAGTTGTACCAATTGTTGAGATTAGTTATATAATTGGAGATATGAATTCAGTTAAATCAATAAAAAATAAGATTGATGAATTTCTTAATGCTAAAGAAATTTGTAATGAAAATAATAGTAATGCCACTTTTAATAATAGTATAATCCTTAAAGATATATCGTATAGTTTTGAAGATACTAAAGTATTAAATAAGATAAATTTGAAATTAGAAAAAGGAAAAAAATACGCAATTGTTGGTGGTAGCGGTTCTGGAAAGACTACATTAGCTAAATTAATACTCGGTTATTATGATGATTATGACGGATTAATTAAATTAGACGATATTAACATGAATAGTATTAGCGATTTTAATAGATATAATATAATGACTATGATTCACCAAAATGTATTTATGTTTGATGATAGTATAATTAATAATATCTGTCTCTACAAAAAGTATGAAGAAAAATATATAGAAGAAGCTATTAATAAATCAGGATTAGATAAAGTAATAACATCGTTATTAGAAGGAAGAAATGCCAGAATTATTGATAATGGCAAAAACTTTTCTGGTGGCGAAAAACAAAGATTTGCAATAGCAAGAGCCTTAGTTAAGAAAACAAATATTTTAATTATGGATGAAGCAACTTCAAGTTTAGATATTGAAACTGCAAGTGATATAGAAAAATCAATTTTAACGATCGATGATTTAACAGCAATAGTGGTGACTCATAAATTAAATAAGAGTATTTTAAAAATGTACGATGAAATAATTGTACTTGATGACGGTAAGATAATTGAAGCAGGCACTTATGATGAATTGATGGATAAAAAAGAAATGTTTTATGCATTATTAAAAATGGCTACAAATTAATTTGCTTCAGCCTTCATCTTTATTGGATTTAACAATATATAACAGCATTTTAAATAGGCTATAAATACAAATTGCTAAAAACGAAGCAAAAACTCCGACAAGCAATATAAAGCCAATTTCTTTTGATATAAAATTATATATTGGTAAAGCTATAACAAATTCGAAAATTATAGTAGCAATAAATAACAAAGCAATTACGGGCATTCTATTATCTTTAATATTGAAAATTTTAGTAAAAAATCTTTCATAACTATTATTCTTCAAAACAGCCCCTCCAAACTATATATGTAGCTAAGCATAAATGAATTTCTTGGATTCAGAGGGAGTTTCTACTCCCACTGAATCTTAGAAAACATAATCCATGGCCCTTTTTAGAGTTCTTTATTAATCATTTTATCAATAGCATCAACAGCCTCTAACAACTCTACTTTAGTACATTTTCTATATAATTTTATAGCTTCGTTTTTCTTTCCTTTTACAATTAATTTTTCTATTGCCTCTTTATCTTTTTCATCAAGTTCATTATCACCATTTAAAAACAATACTTTAGTTAATAAAAAATTACTTCGTTTTATTTCATTTAAAATCCTAATTAATACTATTAATAGTATTAAAAACAAAGCAAATGCAAAAAAATATATTGCTTGAAAATTCATTATCTACTCCTTGTGTTTATTTAATTTGTAACTAATAGCCTTAAAATCCCTAATTAATATTTTAATCATTATAAAAATTAATTTTTTCTACGTTTTATAACTCTTTACATACTAAATTCTATTCAAAAGCAAATTAAGTTTAACTATTTATTTTTACATATTTTACTACATATTATTATATTTATATAATCTTAATGAATTTATCCAAAAAAATATACAAATACCAATAGAAATCCAAAAAATAAAATTTGATGCAAAAATAATTATATAAGGAATGAATATTAATGTTAAAAACGAAATAGTCACAAATTCACTTTTTTCACTTTCAAATTTTTTATCAAAGACAAGTTTTTTAAGCATAAATCCTATTAATCCAATAATTAAAAGCCCATATACATGATTCATTTAAATTTCTCCCATTTGTTAAATAAAAACATCACCAAACAATATCTCTAATTGAAATTTATTATCTTAATTTAGTTTAACATTTACATGTGTATTTTATAAGTACCTTTTATAATAATTTTATTTTTTTATATATATTTTTTGTTATTTATAACCAATATTTTATTACAATTAGAGAGATATATAGATTATAATAAAATTAACAACATGTATTTATTTCAAAAACTATTATGTATATAAATTTAACATCCTCATTAATTTCAAGGCGAACTTGTTTTTTCAAAAAAAAGCTACTACACTTTAAATTAAGTGTAGTAGCTTTTCTTTACTCTTCTTTATATTTGTAATATATTTTTTCTATTTCCTCTTTGCTTTCAAAAAATACGTCTACTACTTCCGGATCAAAATGATTACCTTTACCTTCATTAATAATTCGATAGCATTTTTCAAGCGAAAATGCAGTTTTATATGGTCGTTTTGTTGAAAGAGCATCAAATACATCAGCTATTGCACAAATTCTAGCCGATATAGGTATTGTGTCCCCTTTTAATCCATTTGGATAACCTGATCCATTAAATTTTTCATGATGACAAAGTGCAATATCAACTGCAATATCAAAATAATTAATATTAAATCCTGAAAACTTTTTATCAAGATCTTTTAAAACTTCAGCACCTGCATTAACATGTGTTTTCATAATTTCAAATTCTGCATCTGTTAATTTACCCGGTTTAAGTAGTATATCATCTTTAATTGAAACTTTTCCAATATCATGCATTGGCGCAGTTAAGTATATATTTCTAATAAATTCCGAATTAATTTCTTTTTCCCATTTACTTTTAATAGAAAGTTTTTTAGCTAATAGTTCAGTATATAAAGCCATTCTCTTTAAATGACCACCCGTTTCAGGGTCTTTCGCTTCTGCCATTTTAGCTAAACTCGATGTAACAATATTTAACAAATCGTCAAATAGTAAACTTTTATAAAATGCCATAGAAAGTTTTGTTTCAATTAATTTTACAAAATCAATATAACTTTCTTTAAAAAATTCTTTATCTATTTCAAAATATGCAAAACCAAGAATAATGTTATTCATCGCAATTGGCGTTTTTATAACTTTATTATTATTTATATTTTCAATAACCACTTTATCAATCCAAGGAGTAAATTCAATATTATTTTCCGTGCAGCAACATTTTTCATCAAATCTAACTTCAACTAATGAATTTTCTTTTGAATATACAATTCCAATAGCCACAAAAGGAATAAATTTTCTAAAATTTTCATACATATATTTTAGCATAGCATCTAAATTATTCTCTTTTAAAATACTATCTTCAAATTCATAAATTAATCCAATTTGAGAAGTAAAACTATTAAAATCTTCGAATAATTCAGCAAATTCATCTTCTTTATCCCTACTTAATTTTATATCAATTTTGCCTAAGCTCATTTTTCTAAATGCTTCTTTTATTTTCTTAATTGGATTATAAAAGTCGACTATCATCATAAATATTAGTAATAAAATAAGTAAAACTGCTATTATAACACTTGAAAGTTGTGTGTAAAAAGAAATTTTACTTTTATTTGTTGCTTCATTTAAACAAAGAACAACTAATTCATCCGAGAGCATTAGTAAATTGGGATTAATTTCGCTAAAAGATTTATACAAATTTTTATATTTTTCAGAGTTTTCATCAAGTAAAGTGCTAGATAATTCTTTAGAAAGTTCACTCGATTTTAGAAAAGTATCTCTAATTTCTTCAACTTTATTAACTACCTTTTTTTCGAAATCCCCTCCAAGTTTTAACTTAATTTCATTTCCATCTATTAATGTATATCGCCTACTATCTATTGTTTCTAGCAAATTATTAAATTTTTCCTCAGTAAGCAATATACTTTTTGATAAATCATTTATATCAGTAAAATACATATGTGACATTCTTGACTGAGCGAGGTTTATAGTTTCACTAGAAAATTTTTCAGCTAGTATTCTTTCTTCTGAAATAATTTCAGTTATTGCTATATGTTGTTTTTGAGTATCTATAGCAACGTAACTTGCAATTATCGTTACTGTAAGTGCCACCACCATAACCATAAATACTAGAATTAATTTAAATGATAATTTTTTTACCATAATTACTCCCTTCCAAAGCTATGTATATTTTTTTCTTTACTCTAATTATACCACTTATAAAGTACTATAATCATAAGTAATATAAATAAAAAAACTAATTTCACCTAGAGGTAAAATTAGTTTTTGGGATTTATTTATATATTGTTTTCTATATCTTTAAATCAGCTTTTAAAAATATAACTGCAACTCCTAGTAAGACAGCTCCCATTACAATAAATGAATCTGCAACATTAAAAATGGCAAAATTTATCAATCTAAAATCAAAATAATCTATAACATAATTTAATCTTATTCTATCAATAATATTTCCAAGCGCTCCGCCAATAATAAATGCAATTCCAATATTTATAATTGGACTTCCAAGGTTTCTAACATTTTTTATAAGTAATCCTCCAATAAGTGCAATAGCAAGGAATGTAAAAAGTATCAAAAATAATTGTTTATCCCTAAATATACTAAAAGCGGCTCCTGTGTTTCTTGCATAAGTTAAGTAAAAAACATTTTTAATAAGAGGAACACTTCCAATAGCCATAAGCTTTGTTGTTACAAAATATTTTGATATTTGATCAAGTGTAGTTACTAGTGCAATAATAAATAAATATATCATTCTTTGCTCCTTAATATTAGTAATAGTTTATTGTAAAGGCGAAACTAATCTTCCAAGTGATTCTAAAAATCTATTTCCAATACCTCTTTTAATAAATTTTTCATAAAAAATCTCATCACTATTTGAAATATCATTCATAAAATCCTCTTCTAATCTTTCGACTGTTTTTTCATCATATATAAAGGCATTTACTTCAAAATTTATCTCTAAACTTCTTATATCTAAATTTGCTGTTCCAAGTGAAGCTACTTTACCATCAGCTAAAAATATTTTTGCATGGATAAAGCCTTTGTTATAAGTATATATTTTTACGCCTGCTTCAAGTAATTCTTCAATGTTATCTCTAGATGCCCAGTAAACAAAGAAATGATCCGGCTTATTTGGGATAATAATTCTTACATCTACTCCAGAAAGTGCAGAAGCTATTAGGGCCATCTTTAAACTTTCTTCAGGTACAAGGTATGGAGTGGTTATCCAAACCCTTTTTTCAGCATTCGAAATCATTGTAAAATAAGCTTGCAAAATTGACTTCCAGTCACTATCTGGTCCACTTGAAGTTATTTGAACAATTTTATTTCCTACATAGTTTTGCTTATTAAATAAATAATCTCCACTAAGATGTTCTTTCGATACATGAAACCAGTCATTAATAAAAATTTGTTGCAGAGAAAAAACTGCATCTCCTTTTATCATTAAATGCGTATCTCTCCAAAATCCTAATGTAGGGCTTTTACCTAAGTACTCATCTCCTATATTAAGTCCACCTACAAAGCCTATTTTACCATCAATAACTATGATTTTTCTATGATTTCTATAATTCAATTCTCTCGATAAAATTGGAAATAAGACAGGAAAAAACTCATTAATTTTTACTCCAGCTTCTTTTAAGTCATTTTTAAATTTATTTCCAAGACGCCATGATCCAACACTATCGTAAATAACTCTAACTTTTACTCCTTTTTTTGCTTTTAAAATAAGTATTTCTTTAATTCTATTTCCAATTTCATCATTTTTAATAATAAAATACTCTAGATGAATATGATCCTCTGCATTTAAAAGCATATCAATTATTTTATTAAATGTATTTTCTCCATTAGTTAAAACTTCAAGATTATTATTAACAGAAAAAGGTGTATCAGAATTTTTTAATAATAAGTTAACTAACCTTTTATTCATAATTGAATCATCATCAAATATATTTACATAATCAATTATGTCTCTTTGTATACTTGCAGCTTTACTCATTATATCAGATTTTTTATAATTTTTTATTTTCTTTTTAACTTTTCTTGAATAGGATCTACCAAATAATATGTAAAAAGCAAAACCTAGTAGTGGCACTAAAAATAAAACAATCATCCAGGCAAGAGTCTTGCCCGGATCTTTGTTTTCTAAAAAAATAACTAAAGCTATAGTGACAATATACGCAGTAAATATCCAGTATATGATACTTCTAATGAAAGCAATTACCGAACTATTGGTAAAATTAATATCAAGTATCGCTAAATATAATTGTACAGCCATAAAGATTGAAAATATTATTAAAATACTCATCCCTATTCTTTTAATCCATTTATCCATAATTACTCCAATTAACTAAAAAACTCCATTGTTAAATTGTCTTTTTTTAAGCCATTTTTTATACCATTAATAAGTTTTATACTATTTTTCATATCACCAAATAATATTCCGCCAACTAATATGTTTTTATCGAATGTGAATTTTTGGTAATTTCCATTTTTCAAATCATCTATTAATATATATGAGTATTTTTCATCATCACTGTTGCCTATATCACCAATAGAAAAGAATTCTAAATCAAATCCACTAAATACAGTTGAAAGAGTAAAATGCTCAAACTTCTTATTATCTCCTACAGAATTAGCTCCAGCGATTTCTCCTTGAGTTTGAGAAGCCGGCCATATTCCATACACAAGTGAATCATACTCAGCAACATCTCCAGCTGCATATATATTCTTAATATTTGATTCCATAAATTCATTTACCTTAATACCTCTATTAATATCTAAAGCAGTATCATTTCCAATGCTTATATTCGACCTAATTCCAGCTGAAACAATTACTAGTTCTGCATCAATTACTTGACTATCACATAAATGAACTCCACTTACTTTTTCATTTCCTAAAATAGCATTCGTACTCATATTCGTAAATACCTTTACTCCAAGCTCACCTAGTCTATTTTTCAAAAATGATGATATTTTTTTATCTAATTGTCTAGAGGCAAGCGAACGAGAAAGCTCAACAATTGTAACTTTTTTACCAAGTTTAAGCATTGAAAAAGCAGATTCAAGTCCAAGTAATCCTCCACCAAGTATTACAACATTATTTACGTTTTCGCTATATTTAATAATTTTATCTACATCATCTATAGTTCTTACTGTAAATACTCCATCTAAATTAATATCAGTAATTGGAGGAACAAAACATCTACTACCATTTGCAATAATTAATTTATCATAACTAATTACTTCTAAACCACTAGTAGTAAGAGTTTGGTCTTTATCATTTATTTTATCTATTCTAGTATTCAGTTTTAATAAAATATTATTTTCTTTATACCAATCTTCATTTTCAATGTAGAATGATTTTTCGTCATAATCATCAACCATATAATCACTTAACATTGGTCTATTGTAAGTAATAGTTTTTTCACTAGAAATTATAGTAATTAATGCCACTTTATTTCGCTTTCTAGCAGCTTTTGCAGCTGAAAGTCCAGCTATACCATTACCAATAATAACAATATTTAATTCTTCTTCACTTACAAATAAATTTTCTTCTTCAATATATTCTTCAAATTGTTCACTTGATGCACCGCATGTCGGACAGATTTCTGGAGGATACTCACCTTCAAAAATATCTCCACAAACAACACATCTCCATTTTTTTATTTTACCATCACTTTCAAATTTGGGTCTGTCGCTTCTTGAAGTTTTGGTAAATAGAGGTTTTTCAATCGTACCAAGTAAAGTTTTTGCAAATTCTTTACCATAATTAAAGGCTAATTCTTCCTGTGAAATAGAAGGCTTAAAATTAATCTTAAGACCATCGGCAAATTTATTTGTTCTAACTTGCTTTAGTCTATCTTCTATATTAGAAACGCCCTCACCACTCCATCCATAGCTACCAAAAACTGCTGTTAATTTTTTGCTGTGAATAATTGGAGACATACTCATAACCAAATCCCATATTGGTGGAAGTGCGTCGCCATTAATAGTTGGAGTTCCAAATAAAATTCCATCTGACCATCTTATTTTTTCTAGTACTTTATTCTTATCTTCATAAACCATATCATAAAGAAATACATCAATTAACTTTTCAGACTTAATTCCTTCAACTATTTTTTCAGCAATAGTTTTTGTGTATCCATATGCTGATACATATGGAACAACAACTGTTTTATTTGTAAAGATTGGCTCCTCAGTTGACCATTTTCTATAAATATCAACAATTTCCCAAGGATTTTCATCAAGAACTGGTCCATGTCCTGGAAGTATCATATCTATCTCTTTCTTTTCTATCTTCTTAATTGCACTAAGTAAATACGCTTTAAAAGGGCCAAAAATCATAGTATGATAGTACTTTAATGCTGACATATAATCATCTCTACTCTTTACTTTGCTAAGCAAAATTTCATCGAAGCTATAATGAGCACCAAAGCTATCACAAGTTATAAGTGCTTTATCTTCTTTTACATAAGTATACATTGAATCTGGCCAGTGTAAAAAAGGAGCTGAAATAAATTCAAGTGTTTTACCACCTAAATCAATTGTATCACCAGTTGACACTGCAATACTTTCAAATTCCATATTAACTATATTTTTAAGAAATCTAAGAGCAGTAGTTGAACCAACTATTTTCATATTTGGATTAAGTTTAAGTAATTTTTCAACAGAGCCTACATGATCTGGTTCTGTATGATCAACAACGATATATTCAATTTTATTAATATCAATTAATGATTTTAGTTTTTTTATATATTCATCAAAAAATTTAATTTTTACTGTTTCAAATAATGCAATTTTATCTTTTCCTTCAACAATATACGAATTATATGACGTTCCAAATTCTGTCTCCATAATAATATCAAAAACCTTTAAATTAGGGTCAAGTGCTCCTACCCAAGTTATACCATTTTTTAAATTTAACGTATCCATATTTCCTCCTTGTATTAATTTCTTATTTGAAATGATTACATTTTAATTATATTGATTCGTTTATATTTTGTCAATGTTTTTATTTGATATTATTTTTCTCTAATTACAGATTTTTTATACTTACTTCAACTCTAAATATTGGGTTTCCTTTTAACATAAATTTTTCTTCATATTCCGTAGTTACATTTTCCTCAAAATCATCACTTGCTAGATCTAGACTAATATTTTTCATTTTTAAGTCTAGTTCACTGAATTCATTTAATGAAAACTGAAATAGTTTTCTATTATCCGTTTTAAAATGAATCCAACCATCTTCAGCTAAAATAGTTTTATATTTATTTAAAAATACTCTATGAGTCAGTCTTCTTTTTGCATGTCTTTTTTTATGCCATGGATCACAAAAATTAATATATATTCTATCTAACTCATCTTTGTCAAAAGCCTCTTCTATAAATTCAACATTAAATAGCATAAATTTCAAATTGCTTAATTTTAGTTCTTCAACTTTCTGCATTGCTTTATATAGAACTTCTGCTTTATATTCAATTGCTATATAATTAATATCAGGATTTTTTGCTGCTAAAGTAGTTATGAATTTACCTTTTCCCGTTCCAAATTCAGAGTAAATAGGATTGTCATTGCCAAATATTTCTCTCCATTTTCCCTTTGTTTCTTTTGGATTTTCTATAATATAATTTTTTTTAGAAAAAATAAATTCTTCTGCGCCAGGTATATTTCTAAGTCTCATCTTTCTTTGTATACTAAATTTATTTCTTAGTATAACTCTCCTTTTCATTTATAGTTTATTTTAATTATAACATAAAAAGAGTTACCGTAATAAACGATAACTCTTAAATAACATTTTATTTTGTAAACATTGTTGGATTTTTATTCCACTTTTTTAGTAGATCAATTGATTCTTTATTAAATTTTTTTGTTTGGCTTAAATACTCTATTAGGTTATTATAATCCGTAATTGTTTCAAATTCTTTATTAATATTTTTAAAAGCTTCACTAAGTTTTGAAAAATTATAATTAAATATTCCATACACTTTTAAAACCTTTGCTCCTGCTTCTTCAATTGCTTCAACTGCATTAATAGAACTTCCTCCTGTTGAAAATAAATCTTCAATTAAAATAACTCTATCTCCATTTTTAAGAACACCTTCAATTTGGTTTCCTTTTCCATGTGCTTTTTTTCCGCTTCTTACATATATCATTGGCTTATCAAGTATATCTGCAACTAACATTGCATGTGGAATACCCGCAGTTGCAGTTCCTGCAATCACATCATATTCATTAAAATCTTTCTTTATCATTTTACAAAATTCATTTGCAACTTTTTTTCTAAAATCGGGATAGCTTATTATTAATCTATTATCACAGTATATAGGAGATTTAATTCCCGATACCCAAGTAAATAAATTATTTTCATCTTTTACCGAAACTGCTCCAATTTCTAACAATCCTTTAGTAATTTCAATTTTTGACATAAAAAAATGGCCTCCTATAAAGCCCTTTAATCACGCACTACCTATTAGTGTCGCCTTTTAGCCTCTCTGGACTATATTAAAGGTGCTACTTATTTATTCTTAGTTTATATACTAGTTAATTCTATGTCAAGACTTTTCTAATGTTATTTATTATAATTAAAAAACAGATAATCTTTTATTCAAAGTTTATCTGCTTAAAATATAAATGAAATTTCCTACTCAGTAATTAAAATTTATATTAGTGATTTTAATATAGAACTTCTAGGAATAATCCCTTTTATACAACCCTTATCATCTAAAACTGCTAATGGATACGCTGATTCCAAAGCTTCATTAATAATGTCTTTTATATAACTATTTTTTTTAACAACTTTATAATCCGTTCTAAGAACATCTACAATCTCAAGATTTTCATTAATGGCCTTAATGCAATCATCTATATTTACAACACCTTTAAGAACTCTTTCTTTGTCTACAATAAATGTATAATCTAAATCTCGTGATTCCATTTCTTTAATAATTAGTTTTGGAGACATCGTAAGCGTACCTTTTAGTCTTAATTTTCTCATAATGTCTTTACTTTTTAAAATCCGTATTTTATCTATGTCTTTAATAAAATTTTCAATATACTCATCGGCAGGATTATCAAAAAAATCTTTATGTGTTCCAATTTGAATAATCTCCCCGTCTTTTAATACAGCAATTCTATCCCCAAGTATAAAAGCTTCATTTACATCATGTGTAATAAAAATCATAGTTTTTTTTACTTCTGATTGAATATCTAAAAGTTCTATATGCATATCACTTCTTATAAGTGGGTCTAATGCACTAAAAGGCTCATCCATAAGTAAGATATCTGGATCATTTGCTAATGCTCTAGCAAGTCCAACACGTTGTTGCATACCACCACTTAATTCATGTATATAAGAATCTTTCCACTCAGTAAGACCTACTGAATCTAGTGTATCTTTAGATAATTTATATCTATCATCTTTGTTAATTTTCTTTACTTCTAAACCAAATTCAACATTCTCTAAAACAGTTCTATGACTAAATAAACCAAAATGCTGAAATACCATAGAAACTTTATTTTGACGAAATTTTCTAAGTTCTTTAATGTTATAATCTATAATATTTTCACCATCTACAAAAATTTCACCATCAGTAGGTTTGTTAAGCAAATTCAAACACCTTATAAGTGTTGATTTCCCACTACCTGATAAACCCATAATAACAAAAATCTCACCCTCATTAACTTCAAAACTAACATTATTAAGTCCTACAACATTTCCTGTGCTCTTTAATATATCGTTTTTATTCATTCCAGAGCTAAGGTGTTTAAGAATTTTTTTAGGATTTTTCCCAAATACTTTTGTCAAATTTTTCACTTCTAACTTAATTGGCATATCCCTCTCCTATTTTTCTATTTCAAATTTACTTCCTATAGCTTGTGTTAAACGATCTATTATAATAGCTAATAAAACAATGCTCGTTCCTGCTTCAACACCCATTCCAATATCGGTTCTGTTAATTGCAATTAATACATTATAACCAAGTCCTTTTGCTCCAATCATAGAAGCTATAACTACCATAGACATAGCCATCATGGTAGTTTGATTTACACCAGCCATAATAGTAGGTAGTGCTTGTGGTAATTCCACTTTTATTAAAATTTGCCACTGAGTTGCGCCAAATGAATTTGCAGCTTCAAGCATCTCACTAGATACACTCTTAATTGCAAGCGTAGTTAATCTAATAACCGGCGGAAGTGAATAAATCATTGTTGCAAATACGGCTGGAACTGATCCAAGACCAAATAACATAATTGCAGGGATTAAATATACAAAACTTGGCATTGTTTGCATTGCATCAAGAACTGGTTTAGAATATCTTTCAAATTTTTCTTTATATGCAGAAAATATTCCTATAGGAATACCTATAATTAAAGAAATTAAAACTGATGTTAAAACTATTGCAAGAGTCAGCATTGTATCATTCCAATAGCCAAGTAAGCCTATTGTTAATAACATTAGAGAAAAACTTATTCCAGCTTTTATACTTTTAACTTTCCAACCAATTAAGAATAATAAAATTAAAAGAACAAACCAAGGAATAGCAATCAACCCTCTTTGTATTCCAATTAAGAACCACAATATAATTCCTTTAATACTGTCAAAAAAACCTTCGTAATTTATTGTAATCCATTTTATGAAAGTTTCTACTGGATCGCCTAAATGAATTCTAAACAAATTTGGAAACCCCATAATACACCTCCCTGTAAAAGCAAATAAAAAGCAAATGATTTGCTTTTTATTTGTCTTTTATTTATTTTAATGTAGCTAATACTTTTTTGTAAATATCTTCCGAAACCCACTGCTTCCAAACATCCTGTTTTTCCTCTAAAAACCATTTCGCAGTTTCATTAATATCTGCATCATTATTCATCATATATGCAAGAGACTCACTAATTAAAAGAGAATTCGTTTTATATTTTGATAAAAACTCAACAACGTCTGGATCATTTTCGTAAGTTGCTTTATCTACTGTAATTGTACAATCAACGGTTTTAAATTCACACTTATATCCATCATCCCATAAAGCTTGATCAAATGGCGCTTCACCTAATCGTACAATTTCATATTTTCCACTAACCCACGTAGGCTCCCAGTAGTAACCTACCCATGGTTTACCTTTTTCATAAGCCGCAGATAAAGAGGCAGATAATGCTGAATCTGAACCAGAACTTACAAGGTTAAATTTTTTATCCAATCCATATAATTTATACTTTGCTTCCATTACCTCAGATACTGCCCATGAAGGTGGAGCATTAACTATTGCTCCCATACCTGGATCTTCTTGATCTGGGAACAGCTCGCTATATTTATTAAGATCTTCTACTGTTTTTAAATCTGGTGCAAGAGCTTTAATTCCTCTTGATTCATCACCCTCAATTAAATACTTTGGAACATAAAAGCCCTGCGCATTATCATCAAAGTTAACTCCAACTTCAACAATCGATCCATCTTTAACTGCAGTATGATATGATTCTAAATTATCTGGCCAATTTTCCATAAATATATTAACATCACCTTTAGCGTGTGCTGTTATTAAATTCGGACTTGAACCAGGAATCATCTCAATTTCATATCCATATCCCTTTTCTAATATATAACCAGCTACTGCATTATGCAGTCTAATACTATCCCAACTGGCATCAGCAAATACCAATTTTTTATTTACTTCTGTAGTTGAATCTTTTTTAACTTCATTCGTAGTTCCACAACCAGCCAATGAAATTAATAATATTAGTGCAAGTATTACAATTAAAACCTTCTTCAAAATGTTTCCCCCTTTATGTTCTAATTATAGTATATTTTTATATTTGCTATATGTCAAATCTTAAAACGCACTTAAACAGCCATTTTATCTAAAATCAATCAGTAAATGTTTCAATTATTTAACACTTTGCAATGGTAAAGGCAAGTACTCTACAGAATACTTGCCTTATTAATATATAATATAAAATTAATTTGTTAACGCACCTTCATGATAATAATTTCCAGAATTCCAAAGAATATATTCATTAATATTATTATCTTTTAAGGCTTTAATCTGAAGTCTTACTTCATTATCACCATACTTGATATGACCTTTTACCCAAGGTGCTGTAAAATCCTGAATCCAAGGTCTAATTTTTGCTGGAGTTACTAAATTTTCGTCTCTTTTTATTGCATCTTTCACGCATCTATCAACAGTTTCATATGGAAATGCATCTGGAACAGATAAACCATAATTTCCTTCTCCATAATGACTTGGATAAATCATTGGTGAAATAACATCAGCTACATTTGACAGAGCTTCCCATTGCTGACCAATTCCTACATCACCACTAGTTGAAGCACTCCATCCAAATACATCAGCAGAAATATAAACATGGTATGGACTTAATTCCTTATATGCATACTTTAAAAAATTTTGTATTGCTTCAGTCTTGTTTTCATTAAGTAAATTCTTATAATCTAAATTTTTATCTAATTTACCACCACCAGATGCTGGAAACCTTACATAATCAAATTGAATTTCATTAAATCCAACTTTTGCTGCATCCTTTGCAATCTGAACATTATACTCCCAAAGTTTTCTATCATATGGAGACGACCATATCATTCCATTATTTACGTATAACTGAGAAGAATTTTGATAAGTAATGGCTCTATCTCTATGTTCTTTTGCATATCTTGGAGATTTAAATGATACAATCCTTGCAATTAAATAGATATTATTATCTTTTAATTTTTTTACAAAACTTTCAATATCTTTAATATAAGTCACTTTATTAGCGACTGGAGTAATATTTTCTGCATCTTTTGAATAAAACAATAAATTTCCATTATCATCTTTTACATCAATTACAAAAGTATTAATATCCGTATTTTTAGCAAGATCAATCAATTTATCAATTCTTTTAGTTGATGCACTGTGCCCAGTTACATATACACCTTTAACATTTACGTAGGGATTATCTGGGTATCCTTTAGTCTTATCAAATTTTTGATAATCAACATTTTTGTATTTTTTATGAATCATTTCTGATAAATCTTTTGTAATATATTTTGTATCTAATGTGTATTCTAATAAATCATTATATTTTTTTCTAACAACTACATTAGATGGATCTTCACCATTAATAAGAACTAATGTATCCCCTTTATTAAATACAGTAAATTCGCTTGAACTATTGTTGATTAAAGTAGCTCTAACGTTATTTGATTTTATATAATAGGTATTTTCTATTATATATTTTTTAACTTTTTCTGCTCTTTCTTTTCTTGCCTCTTCAATATATTTTAAAATATTTTCTTCATTATTTTTTTCTATTATTCTAATTTCTTTATCAAGTTTAATAAGTATACTCGTTTCACTTCTCATTTTTTCAAGTGCTTCTGACTTCTTATTATCTGCTGTAATCTTAAAAACTAATACAAATGCAACTACTACTACAAAGAAACTAATAATACCTATTCTAACTTTTTTCACATTTCACCTCTTAAAAAGTATAATACCCAATATAATAATAATTATCTGGAGCACCATATTTTTTCTCATCCTCTAATTTTTCTAAATTCCAGTATCCTGGAATACCTTGCCCATGCATAGCTACTTCAAAATAAAGCATAGCTATTCCTGATTCAATCAATTCATAATTATTATTCTCTTGCTCTGAACTTTCAATATATAATATAATTTTTGTTCCATCTAAAATAAATTTCCATGGCTGTCTATTTGTCCAAGATGGAGCAAGTCTCATATAATAAAATACTTCATCATAATTTCTAGTATCTAATTCTTCAGCAGTAATTTTATTGCCCCATTTAGATAAAAATACAATATCCTCAATAGGTTTTCTTCTACTTACAATATTGTCTTTATACTCAATATCTGTGTTTGGGTACCCTTTTCTATTTTCAGAAATTAGTTTATCGTCATTTTCTGCGTAAATTGAAGACACTCTTGCATCAGATTTAGGATAACCAAGCGCTATTATTCCAAGTACTGATTTATGTGATACTAAATTAAGTTTTTCTTTAATTAATCTGTCATTTGCACCTACATCAATCCAGCATGTTCCAATATCTTCTTTGGTAAGCTTTAATACTAACCATTCTCCTAAATAACCTGTCATTTTATAAGCTACTTCATTTTCGTCTCCAAAAATAAGAAGGTAATGTGGTGCTTTAATCATAATACCATGATATCCTATAATTCCATCAAGTTTTTCAGAAATAATACTTCCATCCTTAAAAATGTTAACTTCTAATCCTTGATTTTTAACTGCATTTGGTAAATTATTTGAAAGTGAGTCAATTAAATCAAAATGAGAATCGGACAATTTTTTACTTTTATATTCCCTAATTGACTTTCTTTTTTCAAGTATTTTTAAAAATTTCATTAACTATCCCTCCTGCTTTTATGTAATTTTTCTTGTTTATATTATATCATAGGTTTCAAACATTTTAGTGTCAATTTGTTAACATTAAAACAAAACTTTTTTGTCTATAGTGTACTTTTACTGCTTAAAGTGAATACTTTAAAAAAAATGTGTAAGTCGTACAATTTTTTAGTATAATATAAGTATTAAAATATATAGAAGAGTTATTTTAATTCTTCTATTAACAAGGAGGAAATATGAAAAAAGGTGATTTTATTTGGGTTGGTTCACTTATTGCAATTATTTTATTATTAGTAGTTCCATCAACTCACAAAGTATTTATTTCTGCTACAGCTAGTCATCCCTATTTTGTTGGATTTTTAAAATTTGCTATATTAGCTACTATGGGAGAACTTTTAGCTGGTAGAATTGTTGGTGGCAATTATAAAAAACATAATGGTTTAATTGCAAAAGCATGTGTATGGGGATTTCTTGGAATAGTAATTACTTTAATATTTAATATTTATGCAGCTGGCGTTATTGCAGCTCAAGGTAAAGGACTACTTCTTAGCGGAGCACCAATATTATTCGCATTCTTCACAAGTGCAATTATGAATCTTAGTTTTGCACCAACTATGATGGCATTCCATAGATTTACTGATACATTTATTGATATGAAATACGAAGGTAAAAACCCTAATATTTCAAGCGTTGCTAAAACAATTGATTGGGATAGTTTTGTTTCATTCGTTATTGTTAAAACAATTCCACTGTTTTGGATACCTGCACATACAATAACTTTCTTACTTCCAGCTGAATACAGAGTTCTTGCAGCTGCATTTTTATCAATTGCTCTTGGTGCAATACTTGCATTCGCAAAAAGAAAATAATTAAATTATAGTCAAAGAACAAATATTCAAAAAGGCAAAAACTTTAGTTTGTAAAATTAAAGTTTTTGCTTTTTTTTAAGTTTATTTTTAATATAAAGGGTATAAATAGACTAATAATATTGATTTTAGTATCTTTGACTAAATCATTTGTAGATACAAATTTTTACTATTAATTAAAAGGAGTTTATTATGAAAATTACATTTTTAGGTGCTGCAAAAACAGTTACAGGATCTTGCTATAAAGTTGATACTAGTGATCTAAGTTTTTTAGTTGATTGCGGACAATTTCAAGGTGTAAATGAAGAACAAAATAATACACCTGAATTTGAATTTGATCCTAAAAAAATTGATTTTATGCTCTTAACTCATGCTCATATTGATCATAGTGGAAGGATACCTCTTCTCACTAAAAATGGATTTACAGGTAAAATCTTTTGTACAAGGCCTACTTCCGATTTATGTTCTCTACTACTCAAAGATAGCGCTCATATTCACGAAGAAGATGCAATTTGGGATAATAAAAAAAGACAAAGAGCAGGACTACCATTAATAGAACCTTTATACAGTATTGATGATGCTTACGTTGCTCTTCAGTATTTTTATCCAGTAAACTATGATAAAAAAATTGAGATTAATGACAATATAAGTGTTCGTTTTAATGAAGCAGGACATTTACTAGGTTCATCCTTTATTGAAATATGGATTAAAGAAGATAACGAAACTAAAAAAATCGTTTTTTCAGGTGATCTTGGATCAAGTGGAAATGCACTTCTTAATCCTTTAAAACCGCTAAGTAATTCAGATTATTTGGTTATCGAATCCACCTATGGAAATAGAATTCATGAAAATATTGATCTTAGAATGAAACAACTAATTAATGCAATTGATAAGACAATTGAAAAAGGTGGAACAATAATAATCCCTTCTTTTGCAATTGGAAGAACTCAAGAAGTTATTTATGAATTAAAAGAATACTATATTAAAAATTATGGAATTAAAAAATTCTTAGAAATACCAATTTATATAGATTCACCTTTAGCTATAAACTCTACAAAAGTATTTAAAGAAAATCACATTTATTTAAAAGAAAGCATTTCGAAAAAATATGACCAAGGTCAAGATCCACTAAGTTTTAAAAACATTAGATATCTTGAGTCAATAAAAGCTTCAAGTAAATTAAATCATTCATCTGAACCCAAAGTTATTATTTCAGCAAGTGGAATGTGCGATGCTGGTAGAATTCAGCACCATTTAAAACACTATCTATGGAAACCTACTACAACAGTTATTTTTATTGGTTACCAAGGAATAGGAACACTCGGACGAGAAATATTAAACGGTTTTGATAATGTAGAGATTTTAGATGAAACTATTAAAGTTAATGCTCAAATTTATAGCATATCAGGATTTAGTGGTCATGCTGATAAAAACATGCTACTTGATTGGACTAATCATATTGAAGATTTAAAAAAAATAATTATAGTCCATGGTGAGTCTGACTCACAAAATGAATTAAAAAATGAACTTGAAAAGCAAAAAAATGTTGATATTATCATACCTAAACTATTTGATGAAGTCATTCTTTAAAAACCACAAGAATATTTACAATAAAACAGTTGCATCTGCAACTGTTTTATTGTATTATATAGTTGCAAGCGCAACTATATAATAAGGAGGTAAGTACAATTAATAACAATAGTATCAATATTAACGAGTTAGAAAAAAAAATAAAGAATCAAGAAAACTATCATTTTATTAAAGAAATTTCTGTAATTTCAAGATATAGCCATATTTATCTTAAAAACAACCTTAAAGGCTATGATTTAGGAAGTGGCCAGTTTATGCACTTAATGGTTTTATATAGAAATCCCAACATTAATCAAGATACTTTATCTAAAATAATAAATATAGATAAAGGAACTACTGCAAAAGTAGTAAAAAAGCTCCTTGAAAATGGATATATTACAAGAATACCTTCAGAAAATGATAAAAGAAGCTATAACTTAAATTTAACAGAAAAAGCTTTAAAATTAAAAAAAGAAACAAGTAAAATTAAAAAAAATTGGAATAGTATTATTCTTAATAACATTAGTCAAAACGATTTTGAAATTTTCATTAAAACTTTAAATACAATTAGCGAAAACGCAATTAAATACCATGAGGAAAATAGGTGCGAACATGGAAAATAGAAATAAAATGTTATCTGAAGAAAAAATAAATAAATTGCTTTTAAGATTATCTCTACCTGCTACAATTGGTATGACCGTAAATGCTCTTTATAACGTAATCGATACAATCTTTATCGGTTGGGGCGTTGGACCTCTCGCAATAGGAGGACTCACTATTGCTTTTCCAATACAAATGCTTATTATGGCAATTGCCCAGATGATTGGTATAGGAGCAGCTTCTGCGATTTCAAGAAGTCTTGGAGCTGGAAATAAAGAAAAAGCTGACTACTATGCAGGAAATTCTTATGTATTAGTAGTAATAATCGCTCTAGTATTTTCAATTTTAGGTTCAATTTTTATTGTTCCTCTTCTTAAACTTTTTGGAGCAACTCCAACACTTATGCCATACGCAAAAGACTATTTAACAATAATTTTACTTGGTAGTACATTCTTCTCATTTGCAGTATCATCAAATAACTTAGTAAGATCTGAAGGAAATGCAAAAGTCGCAATGGTATCGATGATTATTGGTACTGGTCTAAATATTATACTTGACCCTATACTAATATTTGGTTTTCATATGGGAATAAAAGGAGCAGCTCTGGCAACTATTATTTCTCAATTTATGTCATTTCTATATATAGTAAAATATATGTATTCTGGAAAGAGTATGTTAAATATAATGCCACACCATTTAAAATTAAAGGGTGAATATGTAATAGAAATAATCACTGTGGGATTACCTTCATTTGTAAGACAAGTAGGAGGAAGTTTCCTTGCAATTATACTAAATCATTCATTGGCATTCTACGGCGGAGATATTGCGATAGCAACTTATGGAATTATTAATAGATTAATTATGTTCTTATTTATGCCAATGTTTGGTGTAGTACAAGGACTTCAACCTATTGCAGGCTTTAATTATGGAGCAAAAAAATACGATCGAGTAAATGAAGTAATAAAATTATCAATAAAAACTCTAATAGTTTTTGCAAGTACAGGTGCTCTACTTGCCTTTTCTTTCCCCAAATACGCATTTATGATATTTACTGATAATGCCGAAGTTATTTCAATTGGTAGCTACGCTATACGATTTATAGTATTTATGCTTCCAATAGTAGGTATTCAAATAATTAGTGCCTCAATATTTCAAGCATTTGGTAAATCAAAACCTTCACTGTTTTTATCAATGCTTAGACAGTTAATTATATTTATTCCATTAGTTCTTATCTTACCTAAAATAGGAAATTTAGGATTAACAGGAATTTGGTTATCTTATCCACTTTCAGATTTCATATCAACACTTATAAGTGGTTTAATGCTAAAAAAAGAAATGAAAAACTTAAATACAATACACGAAAAATCACTTGAAACACAAAAACTTTAACAATATTTCAAAAAAGCTCTTAGCATAGATTCTACGCTAAGAGCTTTTTTTTACATCTGATTCCTCGATGTTTAGCAAAGCTAAACGAGTTTACATAAATAATATTTAATTCAACATTACTAGGTATATACTCTTTTCAAGGCATAAAAATACTTATAAAAAAAAGGCTCACCCAGGCTAGTTCTGACGCTAGAGCTTTTTTAAAAAATCTTGTCCTCAATGTTTAGCTTTAGCTAAACGAGTTAACACAAATAACCTTTAATTCAACATTACTAAGTATATACTCTTTTCAAGGCATAAAAATACTTATAAAAAAAAGACTCACCCAGGCTAGTTCTGACGCTAGAGCTTTTTTAAAACATCTTGTCCTCAATGTTTAGCTTTAGCTAAACGAGTTAACATAAATAATCTTTAATTCAACATTACTAGGTATACACTCTTTTCAAGGCATAAAAATACTTATAAAAAAAAGGCTCATCGCGGCTGGTTCTGACGCTAGAGCTTTTTTTTATAAGTATTTTTAATATTAGTATTTGATTTCCATTAACATTAATCCTTTTGCAGGCACCATATATTTAACTAAACTTCTATCTTTCGCCTCAAGCATCCTTCTTGCATTTTTAGCATTAATATTATTTAAACCTGCATCAATTATAATAGTCATCATTCTTCTAATCATATTATATAAAAATCCATTTCCTGTAAAAACAACATCAATATAACTTTTTTTATTAATAATATCTATTTTGTAAACTTCTCTTTCCATGGATTTCTTCTTTGATTTTGCATTAGTGAATGTTGTAAAATCATGTATTCCAGTAAAAACTTCAGCTACGCTTTTCATTTTATCAATATCAAGTTCATCCTCAATTTGATAGTAATATTTTCTATTAAAGGGATCTCCTATACTTGATGTCCAAATTCTATATCTATAAACTTTTTTACTTACATTAAACCTTGAATGAAATCTTTCATCTTCCTTTGATATGGTCGTAATAGAAATATCTTCGGGTAAATAATGATTAATTTCTTTTAAAAACATTTGTAGATTTAGTTCTTTATCTATATGAAAATTTGCTATTTGTCCTGCAGCATGAACACCCGCATCCGTTCTTGAACTTCCAATAATCTCTACGTTAATACGAAAATATTTTGTAAGAATTTCTTCAATTTTACCTTGAATAGTTAATTCTCCATTCCCAAGTCTTTGCCATCCCTTATACTTTGTTCCATCATAGATAATTTTGATTTTATAATTCATTTTTTCTCCTTTACTCTCTAAGAGTAGCTATAATCCTCTTTGTGTTCATTAATGCTTTATATACATCTTTAAAAGAATTAAAAATAATATCACTATTTAGTAGTGCCTTTTTTGATGCACCTTCACTTCCAATTATACATATACCAAGCTTCGCTGTTTTAATCATTTCAGCATCATTGGACCCATTTCCTACTGCAATTGTATTAGTTTTTCCAATTTTCTCAATAAATTCTTTTTTTTCTTTAGTACCATTCGACGATTTTAATATATTAACACACACTTTTGTATCAGTAAAATATCTTTCAATAGTTCCATAGGTATCAGCTGTAAGAATAAAAACTTTATATATCTTTGAAAGTTCAAGTATTCTTAGTCTATTTTCTTCATCAATAATTCCATTTTCAGCAATTGTCCCATTCATATCAAAAACAATATTTTTAATATGAATTTCATCATAATTTGGAATATTAATTATCATATTACCCCTTCTTTCAAACAAGCGATTAACATTCATTTACTTTAAAGCTTCGACCCTTTAAAATAAGGAAGTGATATATCATCATCTTCAATAATCCATTCTTTATTAAAAATTTCTCTTAATGCATCTAATTTTTCGTCCCAAAACTTACTAAAAAAATTAATTGTATCTTGATCCTTTGTTTCTTCAAATTCTTTTTGAATTAAGTGTATTTCTGTACAAAACTCAGTATTTGGACCACATTTCATAAAAGAAAACTCTACTAAAGTTTTATTCCCATTATACGTTTCTATGTTAATCGATAAATTCTTTTCTCTTTTATAACTAGCAATTGCTGTAGATTTTATAATTCTATTTTTAAAATCAAAAGTCTTATTTTTTAAACTTATTTGTATTTCTTCGTTTAACCACTTACTCGCAAGAGATGAAACCGAGAAATATCTATATGCTTTTATAGCATCACCACTTAATCTTACTGATTTATGAATAAACATTTTTTCACCACCTGATTAATTCTAACAAATATTTTATATATAAGCTAGAAAAATAATTAAAAAAAGGCGCAAAGACTAATGTCTTTGCGCCTTTTTTTAATCTAATTACTAATACTTCATTTCTGCCATTCTTACATAGCCGTCATATCTTTCTTTTGCTTCTTTTTCAGCTTTAGCAAATAATATTTTTGCTTCTTCTGGGAATTGATTTTGAAGTGTTGCATATCTTACCTCTCCAACTAAATGATCTTTAAAATCAAGTGTTGGCTCTTTTGAATCTAAGATAAATGGATTTTGTCCAGCTTCTTTAAGTCTTGGGTCAAATCTCCATAAATGCCAGTATCCTGCTTGTACAGCAAGTTTTTCTCTTTCAATTGTTTTACCCATACCAGCTTTAATTCCATGAGCAATACATGGAGCATAAGCAATAATTAATGATGGTCCATCATAACTTTCTGCTTCTTTAAGAACTTTCATGAATTGATTTTTATCTGCTCCCATTGCAACTTGAGCAACATAAACATAACCATAAGTTGCACTAATCATTCCAAGGTCTTTCTTTTTAACTTTCATTCCAGAAGCTGCAAATTTAGCAACTGCTGCAGTAGGTGTAGCTTTAGATGCTTGTCCACCAGTATTTGAATAAACCTCTGTATCAAATACAAGTACATTTACATTCTCACCTGATGCAAGAACATGGTCAAGTCCACCATAACCGATGTCATAAGCCCATCCGTCACCGCCAATAATCCACATTGACTTTTTAATTAAATAATCTTTATTATTATTAATAAACTCTAAATCTTTTTTAGCATCATCACTATCTACTTTTACAGAATCTAATATTCTAAGTACTTCAATACTAGAAGCTTTTGATTCCTCAGCAGTCTTAGCGTTTAACCATGCTTCAAAAGCAGTTTTTGACTCTTCACAAACTCCAAATGTAAGTAATGATTCAATATGCGATTTTAAAGCTTTAACTTTTGCTTTTACTGCAATAGCCATACCATAACCATACTCAGCATTATCTTCAAATAATGAGTTTGCCCATGCTGGTCCATTTCCATGTTGATTTTTAGTATAAGGTGTAGTAGGTGCTGATGCTCCCCAAATTGAAGAACAACCTGTAGCATTAGCTATAATCATTCTATCACCATATAATTGTGTAACAGCTTTCATATAAGGAGTTTCTCCACAACCTGCACAAGCTCCTGAGAACTCAAATAACGGTTGTGCAAATTGTGAACCTTTTACAGTTGTTAAAGGCATTTTATCATCTTTAACTGGAAGTGATACTGCATAATCCCAGTTTGATACTTCTTTTGCAACCTGTGTATCAAGCGGTTTCATAACGATAGCTTTATTTTTTGAAGGACAAATATCAACACAGTTACCACAACCTGTACAGTCTAGTGTTGAAACTTGAATTTTATACGATAATCCTTCAAGTCCTTTACCCATTGCCTTTTTAACTTCAAATCCCTCTGGTGCATTTTTAACTTCTTCTTCAGTTAAAAGGAATGGTCTAATTGCAGCATGTGGACATACGAACGAACATTGATTACACTGAATACAGTTGTCAACTAACCACTCAGGTACATTTACTGCAATTCCTCTTTTTTCATAAGCAGCTGATCCATTTTCAAATGTACCATCTTCAATATCTTTAAAAGTTGAAACTGGAAGTAAATCTCCCTCTTGTCTATTAATTGGTTCTAATATATTCTTAATAAAATCTGGTCTTTCTTTTTTGTTTTCTTCTTTAGGTGCATCCATAGCAGTAGCCCATGAAGAAGGAACTTTAAATTCTTTAACTGCAGTAAGTCCAAGATCAACCGCTTTATGATTCATATCAACAATATTTTGACCTTTTTTACCATAAGTTTTTGCAATTGCTTCTTTAAGATATTTAACAGCGTCTTCTACTGGAATAACATCTGCTAAATTGAAGAATGCAGCTTGCATTATCATATTAATTCTATTTCCAAGTCCAATTTCAACAGCAATCTTAGTTGCATCAATTGTGTACATTTTAATTTCGTTTTTAGCAATATAATTCTTAAGATTTGAAGGAAGATTTTTTTCTACTTCTTCATCATTCCATTTACAGTTAAGTACAAAAGTACCACCTTTTTTAAGTCCCTTAAGAATCTCATATTGATCAACATATGCTTGATTATGACAAGCTACATAATCCGCTTCATCAATTAAATATGTTGATTGAATTTTTTCTTTACCAAATCTTAAGTGAGAAATAGTTACTCCACCAGATTTTTTAGAATCATACGAGAAATAACCTTGTGCATACATATCAGTATTGTCACCAATAATTTTAATTGCATTTTTATTAGCTCCAACAGTTCCATCAGAACCAAGTCCCCAGAATTTACATCTTACTGTTCCTGGTTTTTCAGTTACAATATACTCTTTTTCTTCTAATGATAAATGAGTAACATCATCATTAATACCAATTGTAAAGTTATTTTTAGGCTCACCATTTAACATATCAAATACAGCTTTAATTTGCGATGGTGTAGTATCTTTTGAACCAAGACCATATCTACCACCAACAATTATAGGTGAATTTTCTACATCATAATAAGCAGTTCTAATATCTTGATATAATGGTTCTCCAATTGAGCCAGGCTCTTTTGTTCTATCAAGTACTGCAATTTTCTTAACTGTTTTAGGCATAATATCAAATAAATATTTTGGAGCAAAGGGTCTAAATAATCTTACTTTAACAAGACCAACTTTTTCTCCTTTAGCACTTAAGTAATCAACAGTTTCTTCAGCAGATTCAGTTACAGAACCCATTGCAATTATAATATTTTCTGCATCTTTTGCTCCTGTATAGTCAAATAAGCCATACTCTCTGCCAGTAACTTTTGAAATTTCTTTCATATAATCTTCAACAATTTCTGGAATTCTATCATAATAACTATTACAAGCTTCTCTAGCTTGGAAGAAAATATCAGGATTTTGAGCTGTACCTCTAGTAACAGGATGCTCCGGATTAAGTGCTCTTTTTCTAAATTCATTTACAGCATCATAATCAACTAATCTTGCATATTCACTATAATCTATTAATTCAACTTTTTGAATTTCATGTGAAGTTCTAAAGCCATCAAAGAAATGAATAAATGGAACTCTTGTTTTTATTGCTGAAAGATGAGCAACTCCAGCTAAATCTATAACTTCTTGAACTGAACCAGAAGCAATTTGTGCAAATCCAGTTTGTCTTGCAGCCATTACGTCTGAGTGATCACCAAAAATTGATAAAGCATGAGATGCAACCGCACGTGCACTTACATGAAATACTCCTGGTAATAATTCTCCTGCAATTTTATACATATTAGGAATCATTAAAAGTAAACCTTGAGATGCAGTAAATGTTGTAGTTAATGCTCCCGCTTGAAGCGATCCATGAACAGCACCAGATGCTCCACCTTCCGATTGTAATTCTGAAACTTGAACTGTTTGTCCAAAAATATTCTTTCTTCCGTGTGCTGCCCAATCATCAACATACTCAGCCATTGGAGATGATGGTGTAATTGGGTAAATAGCAGCTACGTCAGTAAAAGCGTAAGCAACATGTGCTGCAGCTGTATTTCCGTCCATAGTTTTAAAAACTTTTTTAGTCATTTAATAATGCCTCCTCACAAAAAATAGTTATATTCTGCATACAATTACAGTATAGTATACAATATACACGATGTCAATTTAGTTATTAAAAATATAATGTTTTTTTTAAAGCACAGTATTTCAAACCTTTTCAGCGTTAATATTAATTTTTCACAAAAAAACAATGTATATACACTTGTTTTTTTTATACAATTGCATGTGTATATACATTATTAATAAAAGTAAATAATTTAGAGTGAAATTATTAAACTTATAGATCTAAAGCTTTATAATTTTTTTGCTAATAAACTTAGGTATTCTTTTAAATTGTCTTTAATTTCTTCATGTTTTAATCCTAGTTCAATGGTTGCTTTAATAAAGCCTAATTTATCACCAGTATCATATCTTGTTCCAAGAAAATCGTAAGCATATACATCTTTACTTTTCATAAGTTCACGTATACCGTCAGTTAATTGAATTTCTCCGCCTTTTCCTGGTTCTACTTTTTCTAATATATTAAAAATCTCTGAATCTAGTACATATCTTCCAAGTACAGCCACGTTAGATGGTGCAGATTCAATATCTGGTTTTTCAACCATATCTTTTACTTTATATGTCCTTTCGTCAATTTTTTCTGCATCAATTATTCCATATTTATCAACTTGATCTCTATTTACCGTTTGTACTCCAATTACTGAAGATTCGTACTTTTCATATACATCCATTAATTGCTTCAAACAAGGATAATCATTATCTACAATATCATCCCCAAGAAGAACAGCAAATGGCTCATCACCTACAAATGCCTTTGCACAAAGCACTGCATGACCTAATCCTTTTGCTTCCTTTTGTCTAACAAAGTGTATATTAGCCATATTTGAAATATCTTCAGAAATCTTTAAGAGCTTTGTTTTATTTTTTTCTCTTAAAACGCTTTCAAGTTCATATGATATATCAAAATGATTTTCTATTGAATCTTTATTTCTTCCATTTATTATAAGTATTTCTTCAATACCAGAATTAATAGCCTCTTCAACTATATATTGTATAGCTGGTTTATCAACAATTGGAATCATTTCCTTTGGAATTGCTTTTGTTGCTGGCAGTAATCTTGTTCCAAATCCAGCAGCTGGTATTATAGCTTTTTTAACTTTCATTAATCCTTTTACACCCCTTTAATATAACTCTTATTATTATTCAATTTCAGATAAACTCTCTTCTTGAATAATTTTTTCTTTATACTGAATATTACTCCTATTTAATTTATAGTATAATCTATCCAAAAATACAAGTAATAATTTATTGCCTAACACAGGATTCGTCTGTATTAATTTCATTAGGTCAGCTTTCTTTAAAACCATAACTTCAGTAAATTCATTTGCAACACCAGTTACATTATACATTGTTTTGACCATAAATGTTTCTCCAATAACTCCTCCTGTACAAACATTTGCAAGAACAATTTCTTCTTTTTTATTGTTATGTTCTAATATTCTAATACATCCACTCATTACTAAGAATAATTCTAAATCAGTTTGTCCTTCTTTAAAAATGACTCCACTTTCATTATAGGCTCTCATATTAGTTATTGTAGAGAAGATTTTCATCTCATCATCATCAAACTGTTTAAAGTCATCAAATTTTTTGAGATTATCAATTATAACTCTTTTTGAAATATTCTTATATTTTTCACTATCGATTTTATACTCAATCCTTGTAAGATTATTACCTTCAATAATCCTTCTAACATTCATTCTTTCATTTATTGTTACATTTATTAATTCAACCCAATCTTTCTGTTTCCTTCTATACTCTGTAAATGGATCTTTTTTTGGAATAGCTTCATATTTACTTAAATAGATATTTTTTAAAGATTCCTTACAACCTTCAACATCACCATCTGATAAATACTCTAAAGCTAGTAATACATTTGTTTTATAAATTTTATCTTCTAAATCATCCGATAAAAAATCACCAGGATAAGGTTCAAAATCCTTTGAAGTAACTTTTGTCATATTATTTACTTCATATTGAGATCTAATTTTAGTTTGCTCATATAAAAATCTATATATATCTTCTCTAAATCTTTTCCAAATAGGGTGATTTTTCTTTGGTGGTAAATGCTTAATACTTAATTTATTATCTAAGAAAAAATCAAATCCAAACATTTTTGCATTAATTAAATAATCTATATCCTCTCCTCTTGTTACATCTGGATCAAAAGGCACTATTTGAAGCAAGTTTTTATGAATAACCATAGCTCCTCCAAAAGCAAATGGAGTTACTTTAATTCTTGGGTCACACCCAATAATTTTATCAAAAGCTTTCGTTTTTGAACCAAATCTATTCCAATAGGTCATCCATGGTACTATATCAACATCATCATAAAACTCATTATATTTATTTAGATAATATCCTGCTACACCGTATATTCCTTTTCCGTAAATCCTTTTACCAATATATTCAACTGCCATATCAATATATTTAGGTTTCTCAAAAACTTCATCATCATCTATTAATATGGTTACATCAGAACCCAATATATGCGAAGAATATAAACACATATTTCTTACATTCGAATAGCCTTTTAAATTAAGTAAACTATTAGTCCTTTCACTTAAACCCTTTTCTTTTAATAATTTTTTTATTTCTCTAAGATTTTTTTGCGTAAATAAGTATGTTGGAAAAGATAAATCTGCTTTTTTAACAATTTCCATAACTCTTTCTTCTGCTTCTTCTTCAACTTCATCTGATGTAGGACAAACTGGAATAATTAATTTAAATTGATTATTTTCAAGAGTTTTCATACTTTCAAGAGTTCTCCCTAAAGTATCTTCTCCATTTAAATACGTGGGATGATCATATACAGCATCTCCTTCTTTCCATTTTTCATCTTTACTACGCCCCCAATAGGTAGGTATTACAACAGTTATATTCATATTAACCTCCAAACAATTTATTTTATACCAATAGTCTTTTTGTATAAATTTTCAACTTCTGTTATCGAATGCTTCCAAGAAAAATTATCTTTTGCATAGTTACTGCAATTAAGACTTCTTTCAAATTTATCATTCCTTTTTAATTCATTTATGATTGCTTCTGCAAGTGCCATATCATCATCTACAGGAACAAGTTTTCCAACCTTATCAGTAATAAAATCTGGTAATCCTCCTTGATTTGTTCCAACTACAGGAGTTCCACAAGCCAGCGCTTCTATAGCTACTAATCCAAACGGCTCTGTTCTTGAAGGAACTGTACTTACATCAGCAATGTTATACATATCAACTAATTGCTCTTGATTTATATGACCTAAAAAATAAATATGTTCAAGATTTAATTTATCTCTTAAATTATTTAAACTTTCATAGAGTTCTCCATTACCTGCAATAAGCGTAATTACATTACCCTCTACTTCTTTTTCATAAATTTTTGCAGCTTTTAAGAGAACGTCAACACCTTTAAAATGAGTTAATTTTCCTGCAAAAGATACAACATGTTCAGTACATACATTCACTCCAAATTCTTCTAATTTTTTATTTTTATTCATATTTTTTAGTAAAAATAGATTTTCGTCATATCCATTTTGTATAAGTGCTTTTTTATCACTCTTTATTCCATAGAGTTTTGTTACTTCTTCATCTACTTGATTCGAAATAGTAATTATCTTAGAAGCATTTTTAGCACCTTCTAGAGCATACTTATGATATCTCTTATCTTTTACAAATCCCTTTAAATCTGTTCCGTGAGCTGTTACTATATACGGAATATTAGTAAGTGACGCAGCATACGGTGCAATCCACAAATGCTGAGCATGAATAATATCTGGTTTGAATTTTTCAACCTCATCTTTTGTTACTTTAACAAATGTATCAACATAATCTTTTAATTGTTTATCCGTTAAATCATAATAAGTATTATTGCTTCTTGGATGTGAAGTAAAACATGGAAAATTATAATCAAGATCATAATCTGTATTTCCATTATATTTAAATAATATTACTCTTGAATCAAATGATTTAGATTCAGTTTTTGTATGTTCAGGATAAATCACCTTAACTTTATGCCCCATTTCACTAAGTTCTCTCGCTAAATTTTTTGTGTATATTCCACTTCCTGAGCCTTCAAGCGGAAAATGATTAATTATAAGTATTCTCATTCTTACCTCCTTTGTATAATACGCGCCTATTAATTACTTCCTCCATACAATTTTTCAATAAATTCTTTCCACGCACTGGCAAGTTCTCTATATTCCTGAATAACTATATCCAGCCTATCGTAAGATAATTCTAAAACCTCTGGTAAAATTAAAAATCTTTCATCTCCAAAATATCCACTTGCAGCTTTTGCTCCTTCTTTTATTGCATTTCTTTGAATAAGTCTTCTACTTAATACATCTCTACTTTTTATCCAATTTAAAAATGGATTTCTTCCAATCCAACCCATACATGCATAAAAAAATCTATTCCTAATACTTTCATCTAATAGTGGATTTGGTGGAAGTGGATAATTACCATAGGTATTATGAAAAATTTTTAAATCTATATCAATACACTTGTAATTTTCAAGCTTACCAAATTCTAAACCCATAAGTGTATCTTCTCCCCGAGTTAAATAAGTTTCTCCATTAAATTCAAAAGAAGTTGAAAAAAACGGGACTATTTTCTTAAATACTTCTAATTTTATTGCAACATTTCCACCTAATATTTTTGTAGTTTCAAACGGATTTCGATTTCCATAATTAGATAAATTAAGACAATGATTTATCTTACTTTCTCTAATAAAATTATATGCACTTTCCTTTTGTAGACCTACAAAAAGCTCTTTCATACCATCAAAATTCATCTCAGGAATTATATAATATCCAGAATAATCACTCGTTGTTGCATACACGTTTTCTTTGTTTAAATATTCAAGGTGGCTTCCAATAAAATCAATTTCCTTTTTTTGGATTTGACCATCTTCTTCAACTAAACAAACTGGGTACACATCTGTATCCACAAAAAATAAAATATCAATATCATTAATCATGGCTTTCATAATCGTAGCATTTCTATTGGTTCCATATGGAATCATGCTTTTTTCGTTTGTTTTTTCACAATTGATTAGTCTAGCTATAGTTTTATTTAATAGTCTCATTTTCTTTAAACTTGAACACAATTCTCCAAATTCATTAATCTTTACTAAATGAACTTCTACTTTTTCCTTTAATTCATTCACAGCATCATAATTTATATCTCTAGAATATGTAATCACTACACTATCAACTTTATGATCGTATTTTTCAGCATTATCTAAAAAATCATCTAATGGTTCTGCACTTAAAAAGTCCTTTGTAATTATACCGAATGCAATTTTCATTTATTTTATCAACCCCTATCTTTTTTTTATTACCCAAAAGTTAATTAGTAATAACATAATTTTAAAAAAAAATAAAAAAAATTTTGCATATAATCTATGCAAAATTTTCTTACTTACTATTTTATCTTTATTTATTTATTTATTTATTATATGCTAAATATTTTTTTTCGTTTTTAAGAATAATTTTTGAATATGATGTTTCATAGGTTTTATTTTTATTATAATATTTAGCTAAGCCATAAGGACCTCTATTATATTCAGATAGAATTCTATTATAATCACTACCATAAGCTTTTTTTAATACATTTAGATATACTGCTGCAAGTCCAATATTGTAATCAGGATCAAATATTTTATCAGGATCATATTCAATTCCAATTTTATTGCCATAATCCTCTGCTAACCATTTTTCCGTTGAAGGTATTATTTGCATATAACCTCTATCTTCCGCTTTCCCAACTTCCCATTGATTAAAGTTACTTTCATGATCAATCATTGATAATATTAAAGATGGTTTAAGATTATATTTTTTAGCATAACTAAGCAATATCATTGAGGTATTAAAATCTAACGGTGTTCCATCCGAAATTTCTTTCGCCTGATCTAAATAATCATTTAAATCTGAATCTACATTTAAGTAATCCTTATACTTTGAAACTTGATCTATTAAAGCATCTTTTGATTTTAATTCCCCATCTAATTTAGCAATTTGCGTTATCAATTTAATATTTTCATTTTTAACTTCAACAATAGTATTATTTAGTACACTTTGATTATTAATTTCTACTTTATACTTTTTCAAATAATAGTTTGTTGAAAATGAGAGTCCGATAATTGCTAAGCTTAGTATCCCAATCATAAAAAACAATAATTTTTTAGTATTCACGATACTCACTTCCTTTCATAAAATAAATAATCATGGCGCTTAAGCACCATGATCTCGACTTCACATAGTATATCACATACTATTTATTAATCAATTTATTTCTTTTATGATTATTACACAAATTTCTTGGCAAAACAAGGTTAATTATCCTTTATATTACTAAAATTCACTGGTATTTTAATAGTTGTTGCACTTCTGTCAATTAATTTCACATCATACAAAATATCTATCCTATCATCATTTATTAGAAATTCCATATTTTCCAAATTATCAAAATCATCCAGTTTTATATAATTTTTATAACTACTTTTCGATGCATACTCTTTGATTTCATCTAAAATATTTGTTTTATATTTACTAAAATCATCAAATATATCTTTAAGTTCTAATATTCTTCCCGTATTGAAATCAAAATTTATTGAATATAACAAATAATCTGTTCTATTAGTATTATTAAAATTATAATCTGCATAAAATTCTAAAGATAAAATTCCATCCTTATTGTAATTTATAACATAATCTGACCAAAGTGATATCTTTCGATAAAAGTACTCTTTATTATGTTCATAATCATTTATTTTACTTGAAATATCTCTCAGATTTTTATTAAAATATTTCATGATTTTAGATTTGCTATAACCATGAATCTGTGGATAAAAATAGCGTCCATTTTCTTTAGCACCATCAATCGATTCAATTAATATTTTCTCTTTTTCATAATTAAGTACATTAAAATTATAAAAATTATCATTATTTATAATATATTTATAAGTTTTATCATTATATATATATTCGTTTTCACTTAAAAATTTGAGATATCCATTTAAAAAATCATTAAAGCCTTTATTAAATACATTTTCATTAATATATTTATAAATATTTATAACTTCTGGTTTTACCTTTCCCTCTTTAGTTAAAATATCTGGATATGAATTTGCATCAAAAATTCTCCAAAATAAATTAGTTTCATAATTTAGCACAGAATTTGTCTTCTTTGAAAATGGATATTTAAGAATAAACTTATCTCCTTCAACAATTCTGTCAGCAATTTCAAAATATGATAGACTGTTAGCGCTATTTATTTTACTTGGCAAAGAATACTCTCTAAATACTAAATGGAAATACATTTTAGCTTCTTGATTCATATATGGATAATATTTTCTATATCGATCATAATCAATAATCAATTTGTATATTTTATTAATCTTTACTATTTTATACCCGCTATCCAATATTTCGCTTATTAATTCTCTAAAATTTTCATCTTTAATTGTTTTCAATTTTTCTATATTAAATCCTTCTCTAAAAAAACTATATATTTTTTTATGATTTCCATCATAATAAATTTGATCATTATAATAAGCTAAATATTGTTTTTGACTATTTTCAAGTTCAAAAGCAAGTAAAGATACATTTTTTACATCTTTATTTTTTAAACTAGTACTTAAATCCTCCATCAGTATATTTGGTTTATTAACTTTAAGAAGTTTTGTATAATCAAACTTAATATTAGTTAAATTTGTTTGATTTCTATTTACATATATTACTGTGGAAAAAAATATTAAACTACAAATAATTATTAGTACTATTTTTTTTTTCATCGAGATTCACCAACTATATTTAGAGTAAAGTAAAATTCAATTCTTCCATCAATTTTTCTTACACCATAAGAGCAACCATGTATTTCTAGTATATTTTTGACTATAGCAAGTCCAAGTCCAGTTCCAGCAATAACTTTATTTCTTGATTTCTCTATACGGTAAAATTTCTCCCAAATCTTATTTAATGCTTCATCTGATATTACATTTGTTTCATTATTTATTCTACATAGAACTCTTTCAGGGTCTTCTAAATCTTTCTCAAGAATAATATTTATTACTGTAGACGAATAGGTATATCTAATTGCATTTGATAATAAATTTGTTATAACTTGTTCAATTCTTCTCTTATCTGAGTAAGTATCGTAATATATTCCATTTGAACTGTAATTAAATTTTATATTTTTCTCTAATATTTTTTTATTAAATTTCTCTGAAGTATCATGTATTAATTCATTAATACAAAAAGTAGTCTTAACTAATTCTTGATATCCCAAGGTAAGTTTTGATAAGTCAAGCATATCATTGATCAAATTATCCATTTTATCAACTTCATCAAGTATTATATCAATATATTTATCAGTATTTTCAATATCTATTTCATCTTTTATTCCTTCAGAATATCCTTTAATAATTCCAAGCGGTGTTTTTAATTCATGAGAAATTGAACTTATAAAATCCTTCCTCATTGACTCGTGTTCTAGTCCTCTATCAACATCTTTTTTTAATTTTAAATTTGCCTCTGTTAAATCATCTATACTCTTTTTAAGATTAGATGATAAAATATTCAAGCTCCTAGATATGCTTCCAATTTCATCATTTGAATTTACTTTGATTTTTTCATCAAAATCTAATTTCGCCATTTTTTTTGCCATTTTATCGATGTGAATAAGAGGATTTGCAATTAAAAAACTAAAAACAATACTAATTATACATACTAAAATAAATGCACCACCAAAAATCAAAACATAATACTTTTTCAACACTTTTATAGCTTCGACTACACTACTATGTGTTTCATATACTAAACAAGTGTATTCTTTGTTAGATTTATTTACTTTCGATACTATAATTGTATTTTTAGAATTATCATAATTATTATTGTACACAAAAGTAAAATAACCATCATTATTTTCAGATAATTTTTTTCTAGCTTCTTTTGATTTAATAGTATTCCAATAGTCAAGCGCTCCCCAAAGATTTTTAGTATTAATCCCTCTAATTCTATCTTCAAACGATGGCATTACAAAATTTACAACTGTGCCACTAATTTTTAAGGGATATTTGTTCTCTATATCATAAAAATATTTAAGCGACATATCTATCCAATTTTTGCCATTAACATCAATTTTATATGGATAAAATTTAGAATCTTCTAATATATATCCTTCACTATTCATTATTGATCCAATCTGTATTTCTGGATAAACTGTATTTTCATTTGAAATCAAAGCGTTTAATTGTATTTTAAATATTTCTCCAGAATAATCTTCAATAGAAATTTCATAAATATCTTCATTTAACATCCGATTCGATTTATCAAATATACCGATTTTTACATTATTAGTTTGTTCAAAAACTCTAGTTTTAATTTTTAAATCTTGCTTATTCCATGTTGAATTTTCATATAAGTTAATAAAGCTATGTAAATTCTTTTTTATTTCAACATTTTTCTCTTTAAGATAGTATTCTTCAAAATAACTTGTTTGAAAAAATAATATTATACCAATAAAAAAAGTAAAGCTAACAACAAGTATAATAAAAATTTTTAAAATTATACTCCTATTTCGCATTACTTCACCTCAAATTTATATCCAGCTCTAATAATAGTCTTTATATATTTTGCACTTTCGCCTAACTTATTTCTTAATTTTTTAATATGCGTATCTACCGTTCTAAGATCTCCAAAATAATCGTACCCCCATATACTATCCAAAATAATTTCTCTAGTTAGTACTTTATTTTTATTTTTTACGAGTAGTAATAGCAAATCATACTCTTTTGGGCTAAGTGAAATCATTTTTCCATTAACTTTGACCTCATACGAAGCGTAATCAATTACTAAGTTTTCATATTCATATTTAGAAACATTTCCTCTAACGGATCCTTCTGCTCTCTTTAATAAATTTTTAGCTCTTGCAACAAGAACTTTAGGACTAAAAGGTTTAGTTACATATTCATCAGCACCAAGCTCAAAGCCAAGAATCTTATCTTCTTCCTCCGTTTTAGCTGTAATAATTATTATAGGAACATCTGAATTTTTTCTTATTTTTTTACATAATGAAAAACCATCAATTTCGGGTATCATAACATCTAATATTATTAAATCTAATTTATTTGCTTCAATTTTATCGAGTGCTTCTCTTCCATTTGATGCTTCTATAACACTAAAACCTTCTTTTTTAAAATATAAGAAAACTAGTTCTCTTAATCTGTCTTCATCTTCTACAATTAATATTTTTCTCACGATCTAACCACCCTAAAACTTATTTTCTACTCATTTTTAATGCATTTTTTTCATAAACAACAATAAAATCAATCACATCATCAATATTAATTAACTCATCATATCTATTCACATCAACTTCAGAAAATTTAACATTCTTTTCTTTGAGCAATTTTCTTATTTTTGCAAGTTTCCATTTTTTAACAAACGGTGCAATTTCAATTTCTAAATCATCATCTAATGAAGAACTTTCTAAATTTATGTTCTTTTTCAATTCAGTAAAAATAACTTCATGAACCTCTGCAATATCAAATACTTTTACATTGTTTTCAATATACGAAAACATTTTATCAAAATTTTCTGAATCCATATTCTCTACTTTTTCGTACCTAGGTGTTTCAATTACATCTACTGCTTTTTTAGTAATTTCTACTTTCTTGCAACTAACTCCAAAAAAAACTATAAAAAATACTAAAATTACCATTTTTATTTTCATTATAAAATTCCACTTCGCTTTCTTTTTCTTTGCACTGAAAAAATATAGGATACTATTTTAGAACGATCGTTTTCATCAACATCTAAAAATGAAATACGTGATTCATATCTTAGTTTCGAATTTTTTACATTTTTTACCGAAAGAACTTGACCCTTCACTTTTAAAATATTATTGTTTATATCAATATTAACTTCTATAATTTCATCAATAAATAATTCTCCAAGAGTTATACATTTCATACCGCCTGCACTTATATCTTTTGTAGTTCCTTTAACAATATCTGGCCTATTAAATTTTACCTCTCTCATTATTTCTAATCTATAATAGTTCCTACGCTGGAGAATTTCGTGTCTATTCTCTTTTACAAGTACTATATTGTTAAAATTATTAGTTTTTACTCTCTTAACAACTCTCGCATTAAAATCTATAATTCCTATACCATCTTTATGTATATTAAGCCTTATAATATCATTTTCTCTAATAGGATAATAGTTACATTTATAAAGAGGCGAGTTAACTAAAATTTTTTCCTTACTATTAATTCCTTCAATAATGGTTTTTAGTTCAATAAATTCTCCATTATTTTCAACAATAATCATAGCCGAATCGCCTGGTTTTACTATTTTACTAAGGTTGTTTTTCATAAAATTATCACGCTCTTTATATCTTTTTTTTATTCTCTACTATACATTTCAAACTTAATTTCAACGTATATTTCCATTTCCTCTTACCACATATTTGGTTGTAGTTAACGCTTTTACTCCCATTGGCCCTCTAGCATGAAGTTTTTGCGTACTTATTCCAATTTCGCCACCAAATCCAAATTCAGACCCATCAGTAAATCTTGTACTTGCATTTAGATAAACTGTTGAAGCATCTATTTCATTTAAGAATCTCTCAGAAGAACCTACAGATTCTGTAATAATTGACTCTGAATGTTTAGTACCATAAGTATTTATATGATTGATTGCTTCATCTATAGAGTCTACTATTTTTACAGATATTTTCATATCGAGATATTCCGTAGCATAATCCTCTTCTTTTGCAATTCCAACTTTAGAATTTAATTTTCTTGTTCTTTCGCACCCTACTACTTCTACGTTCTTATCTATAAGAGAGTCAATAACTTCTTTTTTATATTCTATGCTATATTTGCTGTGTATAAGTAAAGATTCAATTGCATTACAAACTCCTGTCCTTTGAGTTTTTGCGTTTAATACAATTGGAACTACTTTATTTTTATCTGCAAACTCATCAACATAAACATGACATAAACCTGCTCCAGTTATTATAACTGGTACTTTCGCATTTTCTACAATTGCATTTTTAAGACCTTTTCCACCTCTTGGTATTATGCAATCAACATAATCTTTTGCCCTTATAAGTTCACTCACCATAGCTCTATCTGTATATTCAATTAATTGAACAATATTATTTGGTAATTTTGATTCTTTTATTGCTTCTCTTAAAAGTTTCGCTAAAATTTTATTTGAATATATTGCTTCTTTTCCACCTCTTAAAATAATTGCATTTGATGATTTTATAGCAAGCGATGCAGCATCGATTGTTACATTTGGCCTTGATTCGTAAATCATAGCAATAACACCAATCGGAACTCTTACTTTACTAATCCACAATCCAGTTTCAGTTTTCCATCCTTCTTCAATTTCTCCAATAGGGTCTGGAAATTTTGCGATTTTTACTAAGGCATCTGACATCGATATTATTCTTTCTTCATTAAGCTTTAATCTATCTAAAAGTGCTGAAGATAATTTGTTTTTCTTTCCTTCAATTAAGTCCTTTTCGTTTTCACTAATTATTAGCTGAATATTATCTGTAAGCTTATTGCTAATTAATAATAATGCTTCGTTTTTATCAGATGCATTAAATTTTATTAAGTTAAGTGATGCATCTTTTGCATTTTTACATAAATTCAATATATAATCTTTTTTTTTCATAAATTTCTCCTTTGTATAATTAGGTTAGAAATATTGCTTAAGTTTCTTGCGAATATTCTTACCTAATTCATTTATATTGTTTGTGATTAAAAATAAGTTCAACCACTTAACATACTGTAATTTTTCTATTATAGTTATCTCATAAAGAGTGTATGCGTCTTCTCCTTGAATGACTCATTTCTTGAGTTTATATTCGTAACAAAGCTTGCATTATTGTGAGATTCTTTGATTTAGCTGGTTGAATTTCTCTTTGATCATAAATATTATTAGAGAATTATTCGTGTCACTTACAAGGTTAATTGACTCACTAATTATTGTTACTCTTTATTATTTTAAATGGGGGTTATTTTATGTCTAACTATTACCATTTGCCTGTTGTAGGCATTGATGTTGCTGCTAATTTTTCAGTAGTTACTGCTTTAAAACCTAATGGCGACGTATTCCGTAAGAACCTTAAAATTAGCCATACACTTGAGGGCTTCAATAAACTTCTTCCTTTTCTACAAAAAATTGAAGAAGAGTTTAACGATAGTCCCAAAGTATTTTGCGAATCCACGGGAATATATCATCTTACTCTTCTTCATTTTCTTGTTAAAAATCAGATTGATATACATGTAATAAATCCTCTGATAACTAATTCTAACAAGAATTCGAACATAAGAAAAGTAAAAACTGATAAATTAGATTCTCTTTCCATCGCAAAAATTTGTAAATTTGATAATGTAAAGACTTCAACATTCACTAGTGAGGAGTTTTTACACCTTAAACTCCTAGTTCGTGAGTATTACAAAGTTGTTGATTTAAAGGCAAATTTGAAAAAAACTTTCTCAAATAATATTTATATTAACTATCCAGGACTTCAAAATGCATTTGCTAATATAACAGGTAAGACACCTTTAATATTTATTAGAAAATATCCAACACCTAAACATCTTCTTAGCGCTGAGCCCAAAGTTGTTATTGAACTTCTAACAAAGTCATCAAGACGTGGTTCTAGTTGGGCTAATAATAAATATAACAAACTTATAAAAATCGCTAATAGTGCCAATATCATTGGTATTACTCCCTTGCTTTTTGAATCTAAAGTAATACGTTTTAGCGAAAGTTTTGATTTTTATACAAATCAACTTAGAAATATTGTAGATGAAATTCACCAATATATTGACAATGCATCTTTTGGAGAAGTATTTAAACAAAATATTAATCTTCTTAAAAGTTTCAAAGGTCTTGGTGATATAACCGCAATTACTTTGTTAGTTGAAATGGGTGATATTAATAATTTTTCTAAGCCTCAACAACTTGTAGCTTTTTTCGGTGTAGATCCTAGCGTTAATCAATCTGGCAATTTTAGCGGTGATCGCAATAAAATGTCCAAACGTGGTACTGCTATAGGTAGAAGAGCTTTGTACACAGTCGCTCTTGCTTCAATACGTACAAGTAAAAATAAAAAGCCAATAAATCTTGTTTTGTATGAATATTATCACATAGCCCTTGATAAGAAAAAGAAAAAAGTTAAACTTGTAGCTGTTATGAATAAACTACTTCGCTATATTTTTTCAATACTAAAAAATCAAAAACCATATGAAGTTAGAAATCCACTCATCCACAAAAGGATGTTTTTAGAATCTAAACTTCATAATCCTGTTGCTGCTTAATAAATATTTTTACAGTAAATAATATTGAATGTTCGTTTTTACTCGAGCATTATTTAGTATGCTCATTTTTAATAAGAACTTTTTTTATTAAATTACTTGACTATTACTAGCTGGTCTTTAAAATTTGAAATTAGTTTAATATACTATTTTTTTGACACTATATAATTACTAAATTATTAGCATGAATTACTTCTTCATAATCTGAATGTCCAATCAGTCTTTCTATTTGATTACTATTATGACCTTTAATAATATTTACTTCATATGATGAATAATTTATTATTCCATATCCAACTATATTATTACATTCATCTATTATTTTTACAGAATCACCTTTATCGAATTCACTTCTTACATCTTTTATTCCACTCGCTAACAAACTTTTTCTATTTTTTATAGCAATAGATGCTCCAGTATCTATAATAATTTCTCCACTTGATGTGTAACTTATCCAATTTTTCTTGTTACTTATTTTCTTGTCTCTACCTAAAAAAATTGTTCCGATATTTTTTCCATTCATGATATCTATAAGCACGTTTTCACTTGATCCATTTGCAATAATCATATCGGCACCATAGCTATTAACAATTTTACCAGCCTTTAATTTTGTATCCATACCTCCTGTTCCAAGATTAGTACCTTCTCCATTAGCCAATGCGAGTACTTTATCATTTATCTCTGGAACAACTTCAATTAATTTTGCATTTATATTTTTCCTTGGATTATCTGTATAAAGTCCATCAATATCAGAAAGGATTATAAGTAAATCTGCCTCAATTAGACTTGATACCATTGCAGAAAGCGAATCATTATCACCAACTTTAATTTCCTCTACAACTACAGCATCATTTTCATTTATAATAGGTATAATCTTATGTTGGAATAAACTTAAAAAAGTATTTTTTGCATTTAAAAATCTTTTTCTATTAGACATATCTTCACTATTTAATAAAATTTGTCCTATTGTTTTATTGTACTCCAGAAACAACTTTTGATAAATGTGAAGGAGTGCAACTTGACCAATTGCAGCAGATGCTTGCTTATCTGGAAGATTTTTAGGCTTCTCAGTGAATCCCATTTTTCCAAATCCTGCGGCAATTGCACCTGAAGAAACTAATGTAACTTCTATACCTCTGTTACTAATATCAGCAATATTTCTAACAAGTTGTTCAATTCTAGAATAATTAAGAAGTCCATTATCATAAGTTAATGTAGAAGTTCCGAGTTTTATAACTAATCGTTTTACTTTTTTTATATTTTCTTTTCTATTCATTTTTACCTCACAATAAAATCTGTTAATTTAACTGATTTTGCTATATAATTTAATATTTACACTAATATTTTTCTTAGTATTATCAAATATTATACCATATAAATTTATTCAATGTTTAATATATTTAAGATAAGTATTAAGAGATTCAATCTGATCCCTTTTGAATTTCCAAATTCTTTTTTTATTTTAAAAGTCTACTTTTTATTTTCTAAGATGGGTTTTTTAGTATATTATTTAATATCATATTTTTTAATTTTATAATATAAACTTCTTAGTGAAATATTTAATTTTCTTGCTGCAAGCTCTCTATTGTTTGAACAATCATTTAATATATGTCTAATATATTTTTTTTCAGCATAATCAACAACATCACTTAATTTTTCTCCATTTATTTTATCGATTAATACTTCAAAATTCTCTTCTACTATATCTGTCTTCATTGTTTCATTTTGCATAACTTTTGGCATATGCTCAATGTCAATTATTCTATTATTTGTTTTCATATTTATGATGGCTCTTCCTATAAAATTCTCTAATTCTCGTACGTTACCTCTCCATTCATTATCTAATATTGATTTTAGCGCTTTATCTGATATAGCATTAACATTTCTACCAAATTCTTGATTAAATTTATTTATTAAATGATATACAATTTCTTCGATATCTTCTTTATGATCCCTTAGTGGAGGTATAGTAATAGGAAAAACATTTAATCTATAGTATAAATCCATTCTAAATTTATTTTGTTTTATCGCATTTTCTAAATCAACATTTGTAGCAGATATTACACGAACATTAATTGGGATGGCAATATTGCCTCCAACTCTAATTAGTTCTTTTTCCTGCAAAACTCTTAATAACTTAGATTGCATTCTCATCGATACTTCTGCAATTTCATCTAAAAATATTGTACCACCATTAGCTCTTTCAAAGAGACCTATTTTACCACCTTTTATCGCACCAGTAAAGGCACCTTCTTCATATCCAAATAATTCACTTTCTAAAATACTTTCGCTTAGTGATGCACAGTTAACCCTAATAAATTGAGAATATTTCCTATTACTTGCATTATGTATTGCATGCGCAAACAACTCTTTTCCTGTTCCGCTCTCGCCTCTCAAAATAATTGTTGCAGGAGTTAATGCAGCCAATTTTGCTTTTTCTATTGCATTTACTATTGCTGGATGATTACCTTTTATATCTTCAAAGGTATATTTAGCTTCTAAATGCCTAATAATCTGTTTTGCTTGATCTAATTCTCCAAGCAATCTATTTGTTTCTGTCAAATCGCGAATAACGGCAACACTACCAATTAATTTATTATTTACTAAAATTGGTGCTGCTTCAACAACTACTTCTTTTTTATTTGGTCCAACTCTAAGTTTTACCCCATTAACGGCTTTCTTTGTCTTTAATACTTTTAAATGAACACTTTCTCCATCAGCCAAATCCGTTGCACAATCTTTTCCAATTACATCTTTACTTGTATATCCAGTTAGCCTTGTATATGCTGGATTAATTAATACGTTTATTCCATTTTCATCTACAACATTTATTGCATCTTGAGTAGCATTAAATATAGCTTCAAGTGTGCTTTGTATTTCTTTTAAATTAGTAATTTCTTCAGCTAATTTCTGTATTTCTGTTATTTCTCTAAATACAGCTATTGCACCAATGATTTCTCCATTTTCATCTTTTACTGGCATTCTATTTGTTATTATTGTATTACTTTTAAGAGGTTGTTTTCTATTTAATTCAGATTCTCCTGTTTTAAGTATTATCGGTAATCTGGTACTTTCAATAACCATTTTTATATTTTTGCCTATCGCATCAATAGAATCAATTTCAGTTAATTTTGCTGCTGCATTATTAAATAAAGTTACAATGCCCATTTTATCAACTGCAATCATTGCATCATGCGTCGAATTTAGAATTAATTCAATTTCTCTATTCATTTATTAACCCTCCATAAAGAATGTATAAAATGCTGCCTATAAATAGACAGCACACACTTTAAAATTGGAACTAATTACTAGTCGATGTAGAATCCGTTTTATTTTCATCTGTAACAATAATATTAATATTTGCTGGAAAAATCTCTATATTTTCTACATTAAAGGTATTATTAAGTTCTATTACTGCATCATTATTTCCAATCATAAAATTAGAGCCATCTATACTTAATCTTACATCATCAATCTTTATATTATTTAACACATTTTCTATATCGTATAATTTTATCTTAATAACATTAGGCAACTTAGCTATATTAGTTTGATATTTCGATTCTAAGTTATATATTGGTATTTGACTAATGCTATAACTAAATTCTTTAGATACTATTTTTTCAATATCTATTTTTATTTTTATATCTGATGATTGACTTTCATTCTCTACTCCGTTAGGTAAAACAAGTTTTTTTTCAATAATAAAACTATTGCTTACACCACTAATATCAATTGGTTCTGTGTAAACAGAATTAACGTATTCAAGCGTATTTTTTGCGCCTTTTATTGTAATATTTTCTGGAATCACATTTACACTTACCAATTTATATCCGTTTTTTACATTACCAATAACATTTGTAATCACAGGAATTTTTTTAGTTTTAAAGATATTTTGTTCAACATATACATAGTTCTTGCCAATTGTAATTCCATTAACGATATTTCCGTCGTTATCTATTGGTTTTACCGGTATTTGTTTGCTTATTGAATTCGTAGCATTATTAATATTTAGTTCTCCATAAAGTCTTGCAACTTTATTTACAATCGCTTCTGGTCCTCGTACGAGTATTTCCTCTGGTGAAATTTTCAAATCATCTTTTATATAATCATTTGGTATTTTCCCAGCTATTTTTACTACAACTTTTTTTGACAATTCAACAATTTTATCTAAATTTATTTTAATGTCACTTTTTGATAAATCTTCTATTAATACATTATGACTAATAATTTTCTTCTCTATAGGAACGCTAACTATTCCGCTATTATAACCTCTAAGATCTGCTGTTAAAGCTATATCGCTTTCATTAACATTTAGTATATCATTTCTTCTTCCTTTAATTTTAACATCAATAAAATAATCTTTATCACCTAATATTACCAGTCCGCTTTGATTAAGTTCATCCACATTGATTAATTGAACCTTTACATTTTCAATGACTTTTACAAGTTCAGGATTTACTTGATCAATAACATACATCCACAAAAATAATGCAAAAATCAACGAAAACAACTTCGGAGCAATATTTCTTCTGAATTTGGAATTTTTGAACTGACTATTTAAACTAGATAATTTTGTTTTTATGTTCATTATTAAATCTCCATCTACGTTTTATTAATACTTGATTATTGCTTGGTCTAAATGCTTCAACTAAAATATTTTCGAGTGTATTAGTATCAAGAAATCTATTTAGTTTTCCATCCATTGCAACTGAAATAGCACCCGTTTCTTCAGACACTATAATTACAACTGCATCAGATATTTCTGCAACTCCAAGTGCAGCTCTATGCCTTGTACCTAATTCTTTACTTATTTTTTGATTTTCTGTAAGAGGCAAAATGCAACCGGCTGCCATAATTTTGTTTTTTCTAACTACTAATGCACCATCATGAAGTGGCGTATTAGGTATAAATATATTTAACAGAAGCTCACTACTTACTAAACTATCAATTTTAATTCCAGTCGATATTATTTCATTTAAGCCAGTTTGTTTTTCCATAACTATAAGTGCACCTGTTCTGTCCCTCGATAAACTTGCAACTGACTTTGTTATTTCCTTAAAAGTTCTTTTTCTCTCTTCTTCAAAAACATCTGCAAGTGATTGCTCGAATAATTTAGAGCGTCCAATATATTCTAATGCTCGTCTAAGTTCAGGTTGAAAAACAATTAAAAGAGCAACCAATCCTAACGTCATAGTGTTTTTTAAAATAAATTGAACAACATAAAGCTGAGCCCATTCACTAAGTTTTTGAATTATAAGTAAAATTATCAATCCCTTTATTAATTGTTCAGCTCTGGTTTCTTTAATTAAAAACAATAATTTATTAAAAACATACGCAACAATTAATATATCAATAATATCTTGAATTCTAATATTCATAAATACATTTATAATTGATTCCATAGTATACACCCTTTAAAATTTTATCTGATGATTTAAAGCAGAAATTACTCAATATCTGACTTACTAGGAAATCAAAATAAACCTGCTAAGTCAATAGTACTACACCTAAAGCCAATAATTCATTTATATTACTCTATATTAGTATACTATAAATACTAAATAATTTTTATCTATTTATCATTTTTATTTACATATTTTTTTGATATTCCTTTGAAATACTTAGTATACTTTTAAATAATTCTTTAATATAGTTTTTTTTATTAAGATCTTTTAGAAAAATACAAGTATTATTAATAATTTCTTTTTCCCTTTTTTCGTCATATAAACTAATTTCATTATCTTTTTTACTATGAGCAATTTCTAAAGCCAAATCTAATCTTTTTTCTATCAATTCAACTATTTGTTTATCGCATTTATCAATTTCTTCTCTTAAAATATCTATTTTTTCCATATTACCACCAATTAATCCCATCATACTCATTTTCAATTAAATCAAGAACTGCAATTGCCATTATCGCCTCCACAACAGGAAGTGCTCTTTTAACAATACAAGGGTCATGTCTACCTTCTATTGTTAATTTCTTATCTTTTTTTTCTTTAATATCTACTGTATCTTGCTCTATAAAAATTGAAGGTGTTGGCTTAAAAACTACACTAAAGTCAAGTGGCATTCCCGTAGTAATCCCACCAATAATTCCTCCATTGTTATTCGTTTTTGTTTTAATTTGATTGTTTTTAATATAATACTGATCATTTGCATCACTTCCAAGCATCGAAGCAAAATCAAATCCTTTCCCAAATTCAATTCCCTTTACAGCTGGAATCGAAAAAGCTAAATTTGATATTTTTCCTTCTACTGAATCAAAATATGGGCTACCAAGTCCTGGTGGTACATTAAAAGCAACACATTGAACTCTTCCTCCAACAGAATTACCAGCTTCACTAGCTTTAATTATTGCTTTTTTCATATCTTCCATTATCTCTTTCTCAAATACTGGAAATTCATTATCTGAAATTTTTTTAAAAATTTCAGAATTCAACATTTTCCCTTTTACATTTTCTGATTTCACATTAGAGATTTGAGTTATTACAGAAAAAATATCAATATTAAGTTTTTTTAAAGCCAATTTCGCAATTGCTCCCGCAAACACAATTGGTGCAGTTATTCTCCCTGAAAAATGTCCTCCACCTCTATAATCATTAAATCCTTTATATTTTACAAATCCCGAATAATCAGCATGACCCGGTCTCATAAAATCTTTAGTTTTTTCATAATCTTTTGAGTGTTGACTTGTATTTTCAATTATAACTGTTAATGGTGTTCCAGTACTTTTTCCATTGAAAACTCCAGATATAATATTTGGAATATCATCTTCTTTTCGTTTTGTTGAAAATTTATCTTTACCAGGCTTTCTTCTATTTAATTCTGATTTTATAAAATTCATATCAATTTCTACTCCAGATGGAAAACCATCTATTGTAATACCTATTGCTTTACCATGTGATTCTCCAAATAAACTTAACTTTATTTTGCTACTCCATATTCCACTCATCATACACCACCCAAGTTTTGTATTATAATAACAATCTCTATATTCTGAAATACTCTAATTTTCGCTGTACTTATCGATTAGATAGTTATCAAATTTTTCTAAAAATTCGTCTAAACTCATTTTAAATATAATAGCTTTCCTAGCATTATTAATTACAATAATATTAACACTCTCATTAAAAAATTTTTTATCATTTCTCACTACATTATTAAAAAATTTTCTATCTAATCTCACAGTTTTACTAAATCCAAATTTATCTAAAACACTCCTTATTTCACCACTATAATCAATTTTAACAAGACCTTTTTTATACGCAAATTCACTTATTATAAACATACCTTCAGCAATTGCTTGACCATGAGTAATAACACCATACCCATATTGTTTTTCAATGACATGTCCTATAGTATGTCCGAAATTAAGTATCATCCTTTCACCTTTATCATACATATCATTTTCTACAAAATATTTTTTTATTAATAAAGATTTCTCTATTATTTCACTATATTTTTTTGAAATTTCTTTCACATTTTCTAAATTCATAAGCAATTTTCCAAGACTATCATCATATATATAACTATATTTAATAATTTCTCCTAACCCATCTTTTATTTGTTCAATACTAAGAGTCTTTAAAAATTCTGTATCAACAATAACTAATTTTGGATTATAGAAGGCTCCTACTAAGTTTTTACCTTCTTCAATATTTACTGCTACTTTACCACCTACACTACTATCAACTTGAGATAAAAGTGTCGTAGGGATTTGAATAAAATTAATACCTCGTAAAAAACTTGAAGCCACAAATCCTACAATATCACCAACTACTCCACCCCCAAGTGCAATAATTGTATCATCCCTTCTTATATTATACTTAGCAAGTTTAGAATATAAAAATTCACAAGTAGTCAAGTTTTTACTTGTTTCTCCATTTTTCATTACTATCTTTTTTACTAAATAATTATTTTTTGTTAAATGATTTTCTATTTTACTATAGTATAACGATTCAACAATATCATCAGTTATTATAACTATTTTTTTGCTCTTTGTGACCTTCTTAATATATAAAATACTTTTTTCGAATATATTATTTCCTAAAATAATATTATAATCATCATTTGTATTAATGTTTATAATTTTTATTTTATTTTTTTCATTATTCACCATAGAAATTGCCACCTTTTTCAACTTATTTTATATGTGTTTCAAACAGAATAACAGTTTTATAGGTTTTTATCAATACTTTTATTTTATATGCTATTTATATTCAACTATTTTTAGTATTTGAAAAAAAATCTAGGTTCTCAAATTTAGTAAATCGCTTAATTTAAATTCATATACCCAATCAATTTATATATATTTGGATATAACAAAAAGTCTGTTTACATTATGTAAACAGACTTTTTTTGGTGCCCAGAGGCGGAATCGAACCACCGACACGGGGATTTTCAGTCCCCTGCTCTACCGACTGAGCTATCTGGGCAAAACTGGCGGAGAGGGAGGGATTCGAACCCTCGTGGGCTTGCACCCTAACGGTTTTCAAGACCGCCCCGTTATGACCACTTCGGTACCTCTCCAAAAAAAATGGTGCAACCGCGGGGATTCGAACCCAGGACCTACGCCTTAGAAGGGCGTTGCTCTATCCAGCTGAGCTACGGATGCACATTTTGGAGCAGAAGACGAGATTTGAACTCGCGACCCTCGCCTTGGCAAGGCGATGCTCTACCACTGAGCCACTTCTGCACATTATTAAATTTATACTAATTAAAACTAATGGTGCGGGTGGAGGGACTTGAACCCCCACGTACAAGACACTAGATCCTAAGTCTAGCGCGTCTGCCAATTCCGCCACACCCGCATGTGGATATAAAATTAATGGTGGGAGTAACAGGGCTCGAACCTGTGACCCCCTGCTTGTAAGGCAGATGCTCTCCCAGCTGAGCTATACTCCCACATTTGTTTCATTTTGCTAGGATGTTTCTTATATAAATGGTGACTCCTAGGGGAATTGAACCCCTGTTACCGCCGTGAAAGGGCGGTGTCTTAACCGCTTGACCAAGGAGCCCTAAGATTAATGAGTTGGCTCCAAGGGTGGGGCTCGAACCCACAGCCTATCGGTTAACAGCCGATTGCTCCACCATTGAGCTACCTTGGAACAAATAACTAGCAACGACCTACTCTCCCAGGGGACTGCTCCCCAAGTACCATCGGCGCTAAGAAGCTTAACTTCTGTGTTCGGTATGGGTACAGGTGTAGCCTTCTTGCCATCATCACTAGATTCATTTGCTACAATTTACTTCATTCATTGAATTACTCGTAAATTCTATCAAATATTTTTGGAATTGTTCTTCCAAAACTGCATATGGATTAAACGTTTTTTCTTGTGGTCAAGACCTCGACCTATTAGTATCTATCAGCTTCATACATTGCTGCACTTTCACCCTAGACCTATCAACCAGATTTTCTACCTGGGGTCTTACTCACTTGAAGTGATGGGAAATCTTATCTTAAGAGGGGCTTCGCGCTTAGATGCCTTCAGCGCTTATCCTTTCCATACTTAGCTACTCAGCTATGCTCTTGGCAGAACAACTGATACACCATTGGTATGTCCATCCCGGTCCTCTCGTACTAAGGACAGATTCTCTCAAATTTCCTGCGCCCACAGCGGATAGGGACCGAACTGTCTCACGACGTTCTGAACCCAGCTCGCGTGCCTCTTTAATGGGCGAACAGCCCAACCCTTGGGACCTAATTCAGCCCCAGGATGAGACGAGCCGACATCGAGGTGCCAAACCTCCCCGTCGATGTGGACTCTTGGGGGAGATAAGCCTGTTATCCCCGGGGTAGCTTTTATCCGTTGAGCGACGGCCCTTCCATTCGGTACCGCCGGATCACTAAGTCCTACTTTCGTACTTGCTCGACCTGTATGTCTCGCAATCAAGCTCCCTTCTGCCTTTGCACTCTTTGAATGATTTCCAACCATTCTGAGGGAACCTTTGAGCGCCTCCGTTACTCTTTGGGAGGCGACCGCCCCAGTCAAACTGCCCGCCTGACATTGTCCCTGTACCGGATCACGGTACCAGGTTAGAACGCTGATATACAAAGGGTGGTATCCCAAAGGCGACTCCTCACAAACTGGCGTTCATGTATCACAGTCTCCCACCTATTCTGTACATTATATATCAAAGTCCAGCGCCAAGCTGCAGTAAAGCTCCACGGGGTCTTTCCGTCCTGCTGCGGGTAACCGGCATCTTTACCGGTACTACAATTTCACCGAGTCTATTGTTGAGACAGCGCCCAAATCGTTACGCCTTTCGTGCGGGTCGGAACTTACCCGACAAGGAATTTCGCTACCTTAGGACCGTTATAGTTACGGCCGCCGTTTACTGGGGCTTCGATTCAATGCCTCGCTTACGCTAACATCTCCTCATAACCTTCCAGCACCGGGCAGGCGTCAGCCCCTATACTTCATCTTTCGATTTAGCAGAGACCTGTGTTTTTGGTAAACAGTCGCTTGGGCCTATTCTCTGCGGCCGACCTTAGCTCTGAACCTAGATCGGCACCCCTTCTCCCGAAGTTACGGGGTCATTTTGCCGAGTTCCTTAACAATAGTTATCTCGCTCACCTTAGTATTCTCTACCTACCTACCTGTGTCGGTTTACGGTACAGGCACCTTTTATCTAAATAGCGGCTTTTCTTGACAGTGTGAAATCAGTTACTTCGTTACTTGTTTTTCACTCCCCATCACACATCATATGAACAATACGCCGGATTTACCTAACATATCTAACTCTGTGCTTGGACGTACTCTTCCATTCGTACGCTTAACCTATCCTTCTGTGTCACCACTTCTTTCATACAATAAACGGTGGTACAGGAATCTTTACCTGTTGTCCATCGACTACGACTTTCGTCCTCGCCTTAGGTCCTGACTTACCCTGAGCGGACGAACCTTCCTCAGGAACCCTTAGGTTTTCGGTGGGCAGGATTCTCACCTGCCTCTCGCTACTCATGCCAACATTCTCTCTTCTGCAAAGTCCACAGCTCCTTACGGTACTGCTTCGCTCCATGCAGAATGCTCCCCTACCCATATACGATAGTATATGCCAAAGCTTCGGTAGTAGATTTTAGCCCCGGTAATTTTCGGCGCACAATCACTCGACTAGTGAGCTATTACGCACTCTTTAAATGAGTGGCTGCTTCTAAGCCAACATCCTAGTTGTCTAAGCAACTGCACATCCTTTCCCACTTAATCTACATTTTGGGACCTTAGCTGTTGGTCTGGGCTGTTTCCCTTTCGACCACGAATCTTATCATACGTAGTCTGACTCCTAAATTAAAGATTCCGGCATTCGGAGTTTGATAGGCTTCGGTAGTCGGTGAAAACCCCTAGGCCATTCAGTGCTCTACCTCCGGATCTCATCATTTAAGGCTAGCCCTAAAGCTATTTCGGGGAGAACCAGCTATCTCCGAGTTCGATTGGAATTTCTCCGCTATCCACAAGTCATCCCAACCTTTTTCAACAGATATGGGTTCGGGCCTCCACAAAATTTTACTTTTGCTTCACCCTGCTCATGGATAGGTCACCCGGTTTCGGGTCTACGACATGCAACTAAGACGCCCTCTTAAGACTCGCTTTCGCTTCGGCTCCTTGTCTTAAACAATTAACCTCGCTACATATCGTAACTCGTTGGCCCGTTCTACAAAAAGTACCCGGTTGTTCTCATATGGAACTTCCGGTGCTTGTAAACATAGGGTTTCAGGTTCTTTTCACTCCCCTCCCGGGGTTCTTTTCACCTTTCCCTCACGGTACTATTCTCTATCGGTCACTAGGTAGTATTTAGCCTTGGGAGATGGTCCTCCCTGTTTCCCACAAAGTTTCACGTGCTCCGTGGTACTCTGGATTAGAGTCGCGGGTCTTCATCTTTCGCCTACTGGACTTTCACCATCTTCGGTTCGCATTCCCATACGATTCGGCTAGATTACCTCCATCACTTTATTCTCTATCCTCAACCCCGACTTCCGTAGATGTCGGTTTGGGCTCTTCCCCGTTCGCTCGCCGCTACTTAGGGAATCGATTTTTCTTTCTCTTCCTTCAGGTACTTAGATGTTTCAGTTCCCTGAGTTTCCTTCTCATAACCTATTTATTCAGTTATGGATGACTAGTTATTACACTAGCCGGGTTTCCCCATTCGGACATTTCCGGATCTACACTCGCTTGCAGCTCCCCGAAACTTTTCGCAGCTTACCACGTCCTTCATCGGCTCCTAGTGCCAAGGCATCCGCCCTATGCTCTTATTCTCTTGACCTTTTTTTTATTACAATTTACTTCGTATTTCTTCGTCATCTTCTTTACTCGGCACACTCACGTATAAAATACGCTTCATTCGCCTCATTCATAGATTCCTTGAACTACTCGTAAATTCTAATAAAAACCTTTTTTCATTATAATTTCCTTCGCTCTACTTCGCCAACTTCTTCACTCGGCACACTCACGTATAAAATACGCTTCGTTCGCCTCGCTCATCGACGCCTTGTATTGCTCGTAAATTTTAATGAAAACTTTTTGTTTAACTGATTTATTTGCATAAATTTCGTTAAACGATGAGTGTTACTACTTTATTAGTAATAACTTTATTTAAACAGCTTTCGCTTTTTAAACTTGTTTCATTTGTTTCTTTTGTCTTCTCGTTTTTTATCCATATGCAGTTTTCAAAGAACAATATGCGCGAACTTTTAGCAGATGCCAAATTTTAAGTTATTAAGCATTTACAAATTTATTTGTATAATGCGTATAATTTAAAATTTGATTTCGTGCGTTAGCGCGAAGAGCTAAACGTTAGTTTAGCGAATGCATCATACAACAGTTTTTAAGTTGTATTAACGAATGCATCATACAACTACTTATTAAAGTTGTATTTAGCAAATGCATCATTATATTTTCCACCATGATATTATAACATTGTTGTAATATCATGATTTTTCGTTATAACTTTGCATCTATGGTGGAGACGAGGAGACTTGAACTCCTGACCCCCTGCGTGCAAGGCAGGTGCTCTCCCAACTGAGCTACGCCCCCATAATTTGTGATAATTTGTTTGACATTTCTGCGTCACTTACTTCACTCGGCACACTCACGTATAAAATACGCTTCACTCGCCTCGCTCATTAGTTCCTTGCTCTGCTCGTAAATTTTCACAAATTCACTCACATGGCATTTCACAAATCATCTTTTTAGTTTGAAAGTATTAAACTTTCAAAACTGAACAGCAATAAACCTTTAGTCTCCTTAGAAAGGAGGTGATCCAGCCGCACCTTCCGATACGGCTACCTTGTTACGACTTCACCCTAGTCATTGATTTCACCTTCGACAGCTTCCTCCACTTACGTGGTTAGATCACCGGCTTCGGGTGCCCCCAACTTCCATGGTGTGACGGGCGGTGTGTACAAGACCCGGGAACGCATTCACCGCGACATTCTGATTCACGATTACTAGCAACTCCAACTTCATGTAGGCGAGTTGCAGCCTACAATCCGAACTGAGATCGGCTTTTTAGGATTCGCTCCAGATCACTCCTTAGCTGCCCGTTGTACCGACCATTGTAGCACGTGTGTAGCCCAAATCATAAGGGGCATGATGATTTGACGTCATCCCCACCTTCCTCCGGTTTGTCACCGGCAGTCTCTCTAGAGTGCCCAGCCTTACCTGATGGCAACTAAAAATAGGGGTTGCGCTCGTTGCGGGACTTAACCCAACATCTCACGACACGAGCTGACGACAACCATGCACCACCTGTCTTATATGTCTCCGAAGAGAAATACTCGATTAAGAATAGGTCATATAGATGTCAAGATTTGGTAAGGTTCTTCGCGTTGCTTCGAATTAAACCACATGCTCCGCTGCTTGTGCGGGTCCCCGTCAATTCCTTTGAGTTTCATACTTGCGTACGTACTCCCCAGGCGGAATACTTAATGCGTTAGCTCCGGCACCGAGATTCGACTCCCGACACCTAGTATTCATCGTTTACGGCGTGGACTACCAGGGTATCTAATCCTGTTTGCTCCCCACGCTTTCGTGCCTCAGTGTCAGTTACAGTCCAGAAAGTCGCCTTCGCCACTGGTGTTCCTCCTAATATCTACGCATTTCACCGCTACACTAGGAATTCCACTTTCCTCTCCTGCACTCAAGTCTAACAGTTTCAAAAGCTTACATCGGTTGAGCCGTTGCCTTTCACTTCTGACTTGTTAAACCACCTACGCACCCTTTACGCCCAATGATTCCGGATAACGCTTGCACCCTACGTATTACCGCGGCTGCTGGCACGTAGTTAGCCGGTGCTTATTCCTAAGGTACCGTCTTTTATCTTCCCTTAGAAAAGAGTTTTACAACCCGAAAGCCTTCATCACTCACGCGGCGTTGCTGCATCAGGCTTGCGCCCATTGTGCAATATTCCCCACTGCTGCCTCCCGTAGGAGTCTGGACCGTGTCTCAGTTCCAGTGTGGCCGATCACCCTCTCAGGTCGGCTACTGATCGTCGCCTTGGTAAACCGTTACTCTACCAACTAGCTAATCAGACGCGGGTCCATCCTATACCGCCGGAGCTTTTACCACTGAATCACTCAATTCTGTGGTCTTATAAGGTATTAATCACCGTTTCCAGTGGCTATCCCTTTGTATAGGGTAGGTTACCCACGCGTTACTCACCCGTCCGCCGCTTTCCATCAACTCATTCACCCGAAGGTTCATTCATTAACTTCACGCTCGACTTGCATGTGTTAGGCACGCCGCCAGCGTTCATCCTGAGCCAGGATCAAACTCTTAAAAAAATTTGCTGGCGTTTTTATACTTGTTTCTTCAAGTTCGTTTTTTATACTTGCTCGCAAGTTTGTTTCCTTCATCATTTTGACTAGGTTCCGCTTGTTTAATACAACTTACTTCGTATTTTTATTTTCTCTCCCTCACTCAACTCAGTCATGTATTAAATACATTCCTTCATTTCGCTCGTCGATAAATTAAAACTACTTGTTAATTCTATCAAACCTTACGTTTTTACTGTTCAGTTTTCAAAGTTCAATTTTTCTCTCACAACGACTGTTGCGACTCATTTATAATAGCATTTCATTTTTACTTTGTCAAGCATTTTATGCTATTTTTTTCAAAACTTTTTTTAAATTGAAGAAGTAATTATTTCTTCACAAAAGATAAAAATAAATGAACCGTCTATGTGACAGCTCATTTATAATACCACCTGATTTTATTCATGTCAACAGTAAATTTAATAAAAAAATATTCTGAACTTTCTAATAATGAGCCTTGCCCCATATACTATTTAATGAAGTCAAATTATTTTCCTGCAAATATTTTTTTAAATTTTCTAGAATTTCTTTTGTTATATATGGATTTGTGAAGTTTGCAGTACCAATTGCAACAGCTTTTGCTCCTGCTAAAATAAATTCAATTACATCTTTTTCACTACTAATCCCACCCATACCGAGTATAGGTATTTTTATCATTTTATAAGTATCATATATCATTTTAACAGCTACTGGTTTAACAGCCGGACCAGATAATCCTCCTGAAATATTACCTAAAAGAGGTTTCATTGTTTTTATATCAATCTTCATACCCGAGATAGTGTTTATCATAGATATACAATCAGCACCCGCTATTTCTGCTGCTAATGCTATTTCCGTTATATTTTTTACATTCGGACTAAGTTTAACAATAAGATGTTTTTTCGTTTTATTTCTCACCTTTCTAACCACTTCACTAACCATTAAAGGATCTGTTCCAAAAGCCATTCCACCACACTTTACATTCGGACATGAAATATTTAATTCAATTGAGTCAACTTCAGTATTTGATATGATCTCTGTAATTTCTTCATACTCTTCAATAGTATTTCCATTGATATTTGCTATGATTTTCGTATCATATTCTTTAAGAAAAGGTAATTCCTCTTCAATAAATTTATACACACCAGGATTCTGAAGACCCACGCAATTAAGCATCCCCATAGGAGTTTCCGCTACCCTAGGTGCATCATTTCCAATACGCGGCTTTAAAGTAAGTCCCTTAACAGAAATAGCTCCCAAATCATTCAAATCTATAAATTCAGAATATTCCCTAGCAAATCCAAAGGTTCCAGAAGCAACAGTTATTGGATTTTTTAATTTTAATCCATTTAAATCTACTGATAAATCCATTATATAAACACCTCCTCGCCTTTAAATACCGGTCCATCTTTACATACACATACAGACGTTTCTTCTGTTATTTTTTTAGTACAGCAAAGACAAGCGCCTACTCCACATGCCATTCTTTCTTCAAGTGATGCATAAAACTCAATATTTCCATCTATTTCTTTTGCTATATTATAAACTGATCTCATCATTATTTCTGGACCACAGGTATAAATAACTTCAATGTTTTTATCTTCTATAAACTTCTTTAATTCATAAGTCGGATATTCTCCGTAAAGCAATGAAACATTGCCATTATATTTTTTTTCTTTATCAGATTTCTTCTCTACATAAACATCTACGCTTTTCGAGAAATTGCTAAATTCTTCAATTTGGTATGCGTTTTCTAAAAAGCCAAGTTTAGAGAAAATCTCACACGACTTATCAATATCAATTCCAAGTTGTACAAGTGGCGCATTACCAACCCCACCACCTATTAACAATATTTTTTTATTTTTATAAAGGTTACTAAAGCCATTGCCTAGTGGTCCCATAATATCTAAAAATTCTCCAACTTTCTTAGATAAAAAAGATTTTGTTCCATCTCCTTCAAGTTTAATTATAAAATTTATCTTTTCTTCATCAAATTTATTAACGCTTATAGGCCTTCTCAAAATCATCGAATCATTTGCTGGCTTTATATTGAAAAATTGACCTACTTTTATATTAAAAAATTCATTTTTAACACAAATTTCAAGTATATCTTTTTCTATTAAGTTAATAGTTAGTATTTCACAATTTTCTATTTTCATAGCTTGTTTAAAAAATAATGCAAATGACATATTCATTTTCAAAAAACTTGTAAATAAATTCCACGCTTCAAAAGAAGAATTTATTTCACTGAAATTTTGTCATAATACACAGTATTTTTTAAATCTTTCACCGCCTTTATTTATTTTTTTTAATAAATCATATCTAAAAATATTACCATCTATATTTGTTTACATTTTTCAAATTTAAATTTATATCTTCATTCATTTCTTTAACAGCAATTCTTGCTGATTCACCAATATTTTTACCAATCCTATTAAAAGCATAGATAATCCCTCTCGATGAATTTACAAGAGCACCTAATCCGTCTTTATTAAATCCACTTACAACATCACTACCTTTCCCCCCTTGTGCTCCATATCCCGGCACAAGCAGATAACTCCTTGGAATCAATTTTCTTATCTGCGAAAGTTCACTACTATAAGTCGCTCCAGTTACAGCACCAATTGAATGATAATTATTTTTGCCTAGTGTATCATCTGCAAAAGAATTTATACTCGCACATACATACTCATAAATTTTTTTATTATTAGAAATTCTATCTTGTATTTCACCAGATGATTTATTTGATGTTTTAACTAATAAGAATATCATTCCCCCATCTTCTTTAATATCTTCTATAAATTCTTTCACCGTATCACTACCTAAATACGGGTTAATTGTCACAGCATCAGTCTTAAAATCATTAACTTGTTTGCCACTAAAAAGAACTTTTCCAAGATGAGCATTAGAATACGCCTTTGAAGTAGACCCAATATCACTTCTTTTAACATCACTAATAACAATGAGACCTTTTTCTTTTGCATATTTAATAGTATCCCTAAAAGCAATCATTCCTTCTATCCCGTACATTTCATAGTAAGCAACTTGCGGTTTTACAGCAGGAACTAAATCATAAACAGAATCAATTATTTTTTTATTAAATTCAAATAAAATATTTGATAATGAAGCCCCCTCTCTAATTTTCTTACTAATAAAATTTTCAGGCATCAATTCAATTCTAGGATCTAATCCAACTACAATATGACTCTTCTTTAAATCAACTTTCTCAATCAACTTATCAATAATCATTTTTATCTCCTTGTATAATTAGGTTAGAAATATTGCTTAAGTTTCTTGCGAATATTCTTACCTAATTCATTTATATTGTTTGTGATTAAAAATAAGTTCAACCACTTAACATACTGTAATTTTTCTATTATAGTTATCTCATAAAGAGTATATGCGTCTTCTCCTTGAATGACTCATTTCTTGAGTTTATATTCGTAACAAAGCTTGCATTATTGTGAGATTCTTTGATTTAGCTGGTTGAATTTCTCTTTGATCATAAATATTATTAGAGAATTATTCGTGTCACTTACAAGGTTAATTGACTCACTAATTATTGTTACTCTTTATTATTTTAAATGGGGGTTATTTTATGTCTAACTATTACCATTTGCCTGTTGTAGGCATTGATGTTGCTGCTAATTTTTCAGTAGTTACTGCTTTAAAACCTAATGGCGACGTATTCCGTAAGAACCTTAAAATTAGCCATACACTTGGGGGCTTCAATAAACTTCTTCTTTTTCTACAAAAAATTGAAGAAGAGTTTAACGATAGTCCCAAAGTATTTTGCGAATCCACGGGAATATATCATCTTACTCTTCTTCATTTTCTTGTTAAAAATCAGATTGATATACATGTAATAAATCCTCTGATAACTAATTCTAACAAGAATTCGAACATAAGAAAAGTAAAAACTGATAAATTAGATTCTCTTTCCATCGCAAAAATTTGTAAATTTGATAATGTAAAGACTTCAACATTCACTAGTGAGGAGTTTTTACACCTTAAACTCCTAGTTCGTGAGTATTACAAAGTTGTTGATTTAAAGGCAAATTTGAAAAAAACTTTCTCAAATAATATTTATATTAACTATCCAGGACTTCAAAATGCATTTGCTAATATAACAGGTAAGACACCTTTAATATTTATTAGAAAATATCCAACACCTAAACATCTTCTTAACGCTGAGCCCAAAGTTGTTATTGAACTTCTAACAAAGTCATCAAGACGTGGTTCTAGTTGGGCTAATAATAAATATAACAAACTTATAAAAATCGCTAATAGTGCCAATATCATTGGTATTACTCCCTTGCTTTTTGAATCTAAAGTAATACGTTTTAGCGAAAGTTTTGATTTTTATACAAATCAACTTAGAAATATTGTAGATGAAATTCACCAATATATTGACAATGCCTCTTTTGGAGAAGTATTTAAACAAAATATTAATCTTCTTAAAAGTTTCAAAGGTCTTGGTGATATAACTGCAATTACTTTGTTAGTTGAAATGGGTGATATTAATAATTTTTCTAAGCCTCAACAACTTGTAGCTTTTTTCGGTGTAGATCCTAGCGTTAATCAATCTGGCAATTTTAGCGGTGATCGCAATAAAATGTCCAAACGTGGTACTGCTATAGGTAGAAGAGCTTTGTACACAGTCGCTCTTGCTTCAATACGTACAAGTAAAAATAAAAAGCCAATAAATCTTGTTTTGTATGAATATTATCACATAGCCCTTGATAAGAAAAAGAAAAAAGTTAAACTTGTAGCTGTTATGAATAAACTACTTCGCTATATTTTTTCAATACTAAAAAATCAAAAACCATATGAAGTTAGAAATCCACTCGTCCACAAAAGGATGTTTTTAGAATCTAAACTTCATAATCCTGTTGCTGCTTAATAAATATTTTTACAGTAAATAATATTGAATGTTCATTTTTACTCGAGCATTATTTAGTATGCTCATTTTTAATAAGAACTTTTTTTATTAAATTACTTGACTATTACTAGCTGGTCTTTTATATAGAATAAACAACATTTCCATCAACAATCACAAGCTTTGTCTCACCAAACAGTTTTTTACCATTAAATGGTGTGTTTTTTCCTTTCGATACAAATTCATTTGAATCGACTATCCATTCTTTACTTAAATCAAATACTGAAATATTTGCCTTTTTACCAACTTTAATTTCACCTAAATCCAGATTCAAAAGCAAAGAAGGATTTTTAGAATATAATTCAATTAATCTATAAATCGATATTTTTCCCCTCAAAACCAAATCAGTATATCCAATAAAAAAAGAAGTTTCTATTCCTGATATACCGAAACTAGAACTCCTATAATCATTTTTTTTAGAATCCATCTCGTGTGGAGCATGATCAGATGCAATTATATCAATAGTTCCGTCAATAATCGCTTCAATAATAAAATCAACATCTTTCTTTTCTCTAATAGGCGGATTAACCTTATATAGGGAGTTAAATTCTTTTATTTGACCCACATCTAAAGAAAAATGATGTGGTGTTACATCACATGTTACTTTCTGCTTATCAAATTTCGCTCTTCTTATTTCAACAACTGATTCTTTAGAACTCATATGTGTCAAATGAAGTTTTCCACCAATTCCTTTGTTTGCTTCTATATCCCTCTTTACAATGCTACTTTCAATAATAGATGGTGTCGGATTATCAAGGTAATTTACCGATTCATCATGATCCTCACAATGCGACATAATAACAACATCATTTTTACTTGAAAATTCTAAAGCTTTTTTGAAAATATTAATATCTCTAGTTGTATATCCATCATCCGTAAAAAGCTTTGCTCCTTCATTAAATAGATTCAAATATTCAACACATTTTTCACCTTTTAAATCTACTGATATGCCACAAGATTGAAAAATATTTAGTTTACTTTTTTTCTTAATCAACGAGTTTGCTAATCTAAAAGATTCAACGTCGCATATTGTAGGTTTAGTATTTGGCATAGCAACTAAAGTTGTAAAACCACCTTTTAAAGCAGCCGACGTCGCTGTTTTAATTGTTTCTTTTTCTGAAAAACCTGGTTCTCTCAGATGAACATGAATATCTATTAATCCTGGGGTTACAACAAATTCTTTCAAATCGTAAACAATATATCCATCTAAAGATTTAATATTTTCACCTAACTCTTTAATAAATCCATTTTCAATTAAAATATCCATTTTCCCAGAGTTAAGAAAACTTGAATTTATTACATTGCAATTTCTAAGTAAAATCATTTTCAACCTCCATTTTATAACAAAAAAACTTCGCATAAATGCGAAGTAATAGTATAAATTAATATAAATATTCATTATTTATAGTATTCCTTCGCGGCATCTCGTACCAACTTAAAGGATTATATTTATTTTTTCAACAATAACACACAATACAGCGAGTGTCAATCGCTAGAATTAGTATTTTATTTAAAGAATTTATTATTATAAAAATTGAAATCACATCTTTGAATAATTTATATATATTTTTACTTTTTATGTTTTTTAGCAATTTTATCAATTTATTAACTTGACTGACAAGTTAATAAATGTTACTATTATACAAGCAAAAACCTTTAATTTAGCCCGAGAGGCTACAAGGGAACATAAAATTGTTGAATTTTTTTGTCCCTTTAAATTGATACCGAGAGATCAAAAAGGAGGAAATAATGAATAAAGTAAAACACTTGATTGAACCAGACGATTTAACAAACTCTGAAATCGAAAGTTTAATTTCTAAAGGAATGGATATTTATGATAACCCTAAAAACTATTCTGATGTTTGCAAAGGAAAAATAATGGCTTCACTTTTTTTCGAACCAAGCACTCGAACAAAGTTTAGTTTTGATTCCGCTATGATTAGACTAGGAGGCAATGTAATCGGATTTAGTGATGCATCTACTAGTTCAACATCAAAAGGTGAAAGTTTAGCTGATACAATAAAAGTAATGAGTTTTTATTCTGATATCATTGTTATGAGGCATCCAAAAGAAGGTGCTCCTAAACTTGCGTCAATGGTAAGTGAAGTTCCAATTATTAACGGAGGAGACGGCGGACATCAACACCCCACTCAAACACTTACAGATTTAATAACTATTAAGAGATTTAAAGGAAATATTACAAATCATACAATTGGATTTTGTGGAGATTTAAAACATGGACGAACTGTTCATTCACTAATTAAAACACTTTCAAGATTTGAAGGAAACAATTTTATCCTAGTTTCGCCAAAAGAATTAAGGCTTCCTGAAGGCTTAAAATATCAATTAACTAAACAATATGGAACAAAATTTACAGAAGTAGAAACACTTGATGAAGTTATGGATAAACTTGATGTTCTATACATGACAAGAATTCAAAAAGAGAGATTTTTTAATGAAGAAGATTATTTAAGACTAAAAAATTCTTATATCCTTACAAACGATAAAATTTCTAACGCAAAAGCTAATATGATAATTATGCATCCTCTACCAAGAGTAAACGAAATATCTTATGAAATTGATGACGACCCAAGATCTGTTTATTTTGAACAATCTAGAATGGGAGTATTCGTAAGAATGGCTCTAATCACAACTTTACTTGAGGAGGCTAAATAATGTTAGAAGTCAAAGGCATAAAAGAAGGAATCGTTATAGATCATATTAAAGCAGGAAACGGGTTAAAATTGTTTAATCTATTAATGCTTGAATATATAAATTGTCCTATTGTTTTAGTAATGAATGTCGATAGCAAAAATTTAGAAAAAAAAGATATTATAAAAATCGAAGATAAATTCGACTTAGACTTAGATAAATTAGGTTTAATCGATTCAAATATAACTGTAAATATTATTAAAAATAATAAAGTAATTGATAAGAAAAATGTTACAATACCAAAAAAAGTTAAAGGCACTTTCAAATGTAGTAATCCAAGATGTATAACAAATTCGGATGATTATATAAGCCCAAGTTTCAAACTTATAGATTCTAAGGGAACACCTGAGTATCTATGTGAATACTGCGAGGAGATAACCAAATATGACGGTTATTTACTTAATAAATAAGCTTTGTATGAAATAACTCTTCATGCAAAACTCATTAACTTCTTTCCCATTATATCTTTGAAGCGACTAGATAATCTCTAGTCGTACTTTTTTTGCGCGAAAAAAGAAAGCTGTGCAGCAAAAAACATAATTATATAAAAAATAAGCTTGCTTATTTTTTTATATAATTATGTTTTTTGCTATAGGGCTAAAAGCCCGCGATGAGTTAAACATAGCTTAACGAATGCACGACTTAATTACCTTAAATACAACTAGATCTTTAAAAGATAAAAATCCTAGAAATATGAAGATGAATTCATTCATCGAAAGTAAATCTTAGTTTTGTTAACATAGAACGATGAGTTAAACATAGTTTAACGAATGCACGGCTTATTCATATTTAGTTCTTTAATCTACAAATATATACTAAAAACATTCAATCACACTTCTTTTAAGTAAAAAATAAAAAGGATAGTCATAAATGACCATCCTTAAATATTAAATTTTCATTTTCTAGAATATTCCAAATACCATATTAATAAATGTAACAACAATTAAAACAGGTGCAACATATCTAGTTAATATTTTGAAAAGTCCATACCAAGGAACACTAAGTGCTCCACTATCTGAAACTTCATCTTTAACATCTTTGTCAAGCATTACATATCCAACAAATAACGAGATAAATAATCCACCTATTGGAAGAAGTAAATCTGACATTTCAATCATCCAATCAAAGAAACCAAACATATGCATGATTCCACCTTTATATAGTGGCAATTTAAAGTTAATAGTTCCGTTAGTTAAGGATTCAAAAGCGCCAACAGCTGTAATAGCTATAGTAGCCAACCAAGTAGCTTTATGTCTAGACCATCCAAGATTTTCTGTAAAGTAAGCAACAATAACTTCAAGAATTGAAACTGAAGAAGTAAGGGCTGCAACTGCAAGAAGTAAGAAGAACATAATAGCAAATATATATCCACCTGGCATTTGATTAAATACATTTGGTAATGTAATAAATACAAGTGATGGACCAGCTCCAGGTTCAACCCCAAATGCGAATACAGCTGGGAATATTGCAATACCAGCAAGTAGAGCAATTGCAGTATCTGCTATAGTTACTTGAAGAGCAGTTTCTCCTAAATTCTCCTTTTTACCAATATAAGATCCATAAGTAATCATAGTACCCATACCAAGTGAAAGTGAGAAAAACGCATGTCCAAGTGCTGACATCATTCCCTCAGCAGTAAGTTTAGAAAAATCAGGTTTAAATAAGAAATTTAGTCCTGCAGATGCTCCAGGAAGTGTTACTGCTCTTACATCAAGAATAAGAATAACTACAAGAAGTAAAGGCATAAGAATTTTAGTATATCTTTCTATACCATCTTTTACTCCACCTAAAATAACTCCAGCAGTAAGTCCCATAAAGATTACTTGCCAGAAAATAGGAAGCCAAGGATTTCCTACTAAACCGCCAAACATAGCCCCAAGTTGATCAGGTGTATTACCTACAAATTTATTAGCAATAGATAAAAATACGTAATGTAGCGTCCAACCTGCAACAACACCGTAGAATGATAAAATAACTACTGCTGCTACAAAACCCAGCCATCCAGTTAAATACCAAGGACTATTAGGTTTTAAAGTTTTAAATGAATCAATCGCATTCTTTTGGGCTCTACGTCCAATAAGAAATTCAGAAAGCATAACAGGAAGTCCGATAATTGCAATACAAAATAAATAAAATAAAATAAATGCTGCTCCACCGTAACGACCAGTAATATATGGAAACTTCCATATGTTACCTAAACCAATAGCAGATCCTGCTGCTGCTGCAATAATACCAAGTTTTGAACTAAATCCATCTCTTGGCTGAAGATTATTGTTCTCCATTTTTTATTCCCCCTTTTAATAATATTATATTCAAATGAAAACCATTTAAATAACAAAATAAATAATTATCCACAAAACATTCTCTTTTTCTATAATTATGAATATTTTATGAACAACAATTAGCTTGATTTTAGCACATATGTTACAAATAATCAATATATATAAATTATTTTATTCATTAAATACTAAAAGAATTGCGTTAATTTTATAACACGGTTAATATATAAGTAAATCCTTTTCATATATATGTAATTTCAACTTTTTTTATAACTCTTACTAAAAGTTTAGCATAAAAATACACGAATTTCAATGATTATTCAGAAAATTTTGATAAAAGAAAATTATTTTATTATTTTTTTATATATACAATATAATTAGAAATAAAAAAGAACTCAGCTTTTCAATATAAGCTAAGTCCTAGTATTTTTAAGTATTTCCTTTATTTTTTCAGAATTTTTTATTACAACTACCTTAAAGCATTTATAATCATTATAATTGCTGCTAAAAAATTAGTATATGCGAATAATCTTTTCAAATTCTTGGGTTTACTTTTAAGTGCAAATTTACTTCCTATTAATCCACCAATTAACGTAACTACAGAGAGCGGTACCGCATAATAAAAATTAACATCGCCTTGCAAAAGATGTCCCATGAATCCCATTAGAGCTGTTACAGCAATTAATGACGACGCAGTACCTACTGCATACTTCATAGGCAAATAGCAGGTAAGCACCATAAGAGGAACTAAAAATGATCCACCTGAAACTCCAACCATACCAGAACCAAAACCAGTAAGAACTATTATAGGAACTGCTACTAATAAATTTACAAAGTAATCTTCTTCTTCAAATTTAAATTTCCAAACACCAAATTTCAAATTAGTTTGTTCTCTATTTTTCTCTTTAACTTTTATCAACATCATTATACCTGATATAAAAAGCAAAATAGAAAATACAATTTTTAAAGTTGAACCTTCAAAATTATGAGAAAAATATCCACCCAAAAATGCTGATACCGATATTAATGAGCCTATTAAAACTGCTAAGGGCCAAATTAAGGTTTTATTTTTGTTAAATACCAATAATGCAGCAATAGACGCTGTAAATAAAATAAATTGACCAGTTGACGCAGCATTTTGCATTGAGAGTTGAGCAAAGACTAAAATAAGGACATAAAAGTTACCTCCACCTTTTCCAACCATGGTCATACTTATTGAAACTATGAAAATTAATAGTGCTATTAAAATAAAATTCATCTCTATACCTCTTATTTTCTAGATGCTTTATAAATCTTGCCAGTTTTAAATAATGAAGTTAATTCATTATAGCCACCATCAAAAATTTTAGCATTATAATTTTCATTTATAAAAAATGCAAAGGCTATTGTAGACCTTACTTTTCCAGGGCAAAATGTAACAATTAATTTATCTTTAGGAATTTCTTCTAACCTTTCTGGTAATTCCTCAAATGGAATATTCAAATATTTAAATGAAAAAAACTCTGCCTCATTAATCGTTACTACCGAAACTTCTTCTTTAGAACGCACATCAAGTAATAGTACATTTTCCGTCTCAAGGAATTTTTCTGGAAGCATTTTATGTTTACCAGTTCCCCAAAATTCAAAGTCCATAACTTTAAATATTTCTCTCATAATAGTTTACCTCCTAAAATATAATAGATTCTTTTTAATATTACAAAATTCTAATATGCTAAAAACAGCATATTCCTTTTTCTTTTATTTGTCAATCAATATTTGTTAGATTATTATCATAATTTATTTGAATATTTTTCTATAATTTTTTCAGCAACTTTTAGTCCATCAACAGCTGAAGATACAATACCCCCAGCATATCCTGCCCCTTCCCCGCATGGGAAAATCCCTTTATGAGATGTACTTTCAAAACTTTCTAAATTTCTAACTATTCTAATTGGAGATGACGACCTTGTTTCTGGTCCTGTTAGGAGTGCATCGAAATCAGAAAATCCTTTTAATCTTTTATTTAAATTTGGAAGTGCTTCTTTTAGAGCGTCAACAATAAAGTCTGGAAGATACTCTTTAGGATGAACTTTTTCTACTCCTGGCTTATAAGACGATTCAATGCTATATACACTTTCCTTTTTTTCTTTTGCTTCTTCTAAAAATTCTCCAACTCTAATAGATGGGGCAAAATAATTATTCTCTGTAACTTCAAATGCTTTTCTTTCTATTTTCCTTTGTAAATACATACCTGCAAGCGGATGTTCACTTTCAAAATCCTTTGGATATACGCTAACTAGTAGTGCACTATTTGCGTTTTCTTCATTTCTTAAATGCTCACTCATTCCATTTGTAACGATTGTATTTTTTTCTGAAGACGAAGCTACTACCTTTCCGCCAGGACACATACAAAATGTATATACACTTCTTCCGCTTTTAGTTTGATAAGTTAAGTGATACTCAGCTGAACCAAGTTTTACTTCTAAATCTTCATTACCATATTGCACTTTGTTAATCATCTTTTGCTTGTGTTCAATTCTCATACCAATAGCAAAGGGCTTTTGCTTTATTTCAAATTCGTTTTTATATAATTCTTCAAACGTATCTCTCGCACTATGACCAATAGCTAAAATTAAATTGTTTGTTATATATTCCTTAGAATTATTTACTTCAATTTTTATTAAATCTTTTTCTTTATTTATTTTATTAACGCGTGAATTAAAAATAACTTCTCCACCATTTTTTATTATTTTTTCTCTTATTTTAATTACTACTTCTTTTAGTAAATCAGTTCCTATATGAGGTTTATTTTTAAATAAAATTTCTGATGGAGCTCCTGCTTTTACTAATTCTTCTAATACTTTTCTGCTTCTTAAATCTTTTATACGAGTTGTAAGTTTTCCATCAGAAAACGTACCTGCACCGCCCTCACCGAACTGAACATTAGATTCAGTATTTAGTACTCCTTCTTTCCAAAATTTTTCAACGCTTAATGTCCTTTTTTCAACATTTTCGCCTCTTTCAAATACAAGTGGTTTATATCCATTTTCACTTAAAAGTAATGCTGCAAACATACCCGATGGACCAAAACCAACAATAATGGGTCTATGTTCTAATTTCAATTTTCCCATATTCGGACTTATGTATTTTGTAATTGGACTTTTTTTAAAATTTGTCTTTTTCAATATTGCATTCTCATTTTTAAGCTCTACGTCAATAGTATATACGTATTTTACATTACCTTTTCTTGCATCTATAGATTCTCTAAATATTTCATATGATAGTATTTCATTTTTACTTATACGTAATTTTTTCGATATTTCATTTTTAAAATCAATATTATTATTTAGTTCAACTTTAATCTCATTTACTCTAATCATTTTTTTCTCCTGTTTATACATAAAGAAGGAACTATTATCAGCTATAGTGAAAATAGTTCCTTTGTTTTAATTACCAAACCATATTTCTATTTCACGAATTGCATCCTCTATTACCGCCGATCCATGAACTGCATTCATTTGTACACCTGAGCCATATAAATATCTTATAGTACAAGGGTCTGCTTTTTTAGGATTTGTTGCACCATTAATTTTTCGAACTAGGCTCACAGCATTTTCTCCACTAGCAAGTACAGCTACAATTTTGCCACTCATCATAAATTCAACTAGGCCTTTATAAAAATCTCTCTCTATATGTTCTGCATAGTGTTTTGCTAATATTTCTTCTGTCGGAACACACATATACATATCTTCAATAGTAAGTCCATTTTCTTCGTACATTTTAATAATGGTACCTATTAATTTTTTCTCAACTGCATCTGGTTTTATAAGAATTAAAGTTTTCTCCATAATATCCCCTCCATGCAATATTTATAACCAAAATAAATTTATTTACTCATTATTATTATCTATTCTTATATTTTTCTCATTATAAATTTTGTAAGCTTTATTTAATTCAATCATGCCGAGTTCTTTCGCTCGTTTTATAACGTAATCATCACTAACTTCTGACACTCCATTTTTAGTAATAATAATAGTTAAAAATCCATTAATTACTAAAATAACACCAATAACAAATAAAATAAAATATTTATACACTTTCTTAATTTCCATAGTATCACCTATTTATAAATTTATTTAAGTTTTGAAAACATTTCTACTATTTTTTATTTAATTCTTTATTTATTATATCCCAAATTTCAATATTTTCATAACCTCTTCGCCAAGATGCTATCCCAATTAGTTTATACTTATTAACTAAAGAAACTTTTTCACTTATTGATTTTTCGTCTTCAATCCACACTTTAATCAATTTACCATTTTCAATATATGAATAGTAATACTGTTTTGAATATTCGTCCCATATTAAATTAGGTTTTTTTTCCTCTATAATTGCTTTAATTCTTTTTAATGTAATTGCAACGGACTTAACATCCATTTTATTCGGAATTGTAAGTGACGGAGTTTCACGCCATTCTCTTGTGTAAAAAGGGATGCCTAAAATAAGTTTTGATGGCGGTACTTTTTCAAGCAGTTTTTCTATATTAGATTCTACCCATCCATATGAAGCAACTGACCCGCTTACAGGACTTGATGCCCAGTGCTCATCATATGTCATAACAACCATATAATCAACCACTCTACCTAATTCTTCTCTATTGTAACACTTTGACCAAAAATCTGAACCGTCTGGAACTGTTACATCTATTGAAACTTTTATCCCATTTTCTTTAAATTTCATAGTTAATTCATTTATAAAAACACTAAATACATAAGAATCTTCTTTGTACATATTTTCAAAATCAATATTTATTCCTTTAAATCCATTATCTTTATAGATCCTTAATAAATTGTTAATAAATCTTTCTCTTGCAACTGCATTATTAACAAACTCTCTTGTCATTTCTTTATTAAACTGATTTGAAACTAAAGGCCAAATTTCATACTTCCTTTCTCTAGCCCATTTTTTATATGTTTCACTCAGCTTACTATTTATTTCTCCACTACTATTTTTCAAACTAAACCATGTGGGTGAAATAACATTTAATCCAACCATTTGGCCAATATTATTAGTATTTGGATTGCTTTTATTTACATACTCCCATGTCATATTTATTGTTTTAGAGTTTATCTTTTCTTGTACTTTTTCTCCATAACTTTTACTCACATTATCGATGCTTGTAATATCTATATAACCAATATATTTATCTTCCGTTAAAACAAGAGTTCCTTCTCTTGTAGTATTTCCAATAATTAATTTTTCTTCTTTTATTATTTTCAACTTTTCTTCTAAATTATCATAATTACTCATATTTTCTTTGTGCTTTAATATACCACTATAAATAGGTAAAGAATGATTCAGTAAAACAATGTTTTTACTTTTTATCCCTATATCAATAGAGAACCTAAACTTTGATGCTAATTTAGACTCTTTAATATAATATTTATTATTATAAACATATACTATTTTATCGTTTACAAGATTATCATTTACCCTATATTTATTGTCATTTACGTAGGACCTAACTATAGTTTTATCATTTGAAATTGAAACGATATTCCTCTTAGTATCAATATCAACAAATATTCCAATCTTTTTTAATAGTAGAACATCAATCAAATCCTCATTTTGCATAAGTTCAAACTCATTTTGGTCAATTTCGTTAGTAGTTATCTTTGATTCCTCAACTATAATAAATTTATTTTGTGGATTTACCTCTTTTGTATTATGAGTTTTAATATACACTGTGCCAACAATTAGAAGAGATAATAATACAGAAATCGCGATTATTTTTTTCATACTTCCTCCGGTAAAATTAAGCTTTTTACTACTAAACTATGCTATTATCAACTTTAATATAACCTTTTCTTATCAACTTATTTACGTGTGCATTTACTTTTTCATTTATATCAATTTTATATTCATCTTCTAAAACAAACATCATTGATACCGCAACCTGAGCTACATCTAGTAGTTCACCACATATCATTTCAATAATTTCTTCAGAGTTTTTTTCAATTTTTTCACCGTTTAGACCTCTAAATTTTCCTATTACCTGAGCTAATTCGCCTGCTTCTTCCATTAATTTGAGACATGTTGATTCGAGTCCTGGTTCTAAGTTGTTTAATCTAGGTAAGCTTATTTCTTTAAATATAGTTTTATTCATTATTACCTCCAGAGTTTTATTCTTAATTTATTTCTTATTTTAATTATATACTAGTCTTTATATAAAAAAGTTAAAAAATTAAAACAATATCTTTAATATTTAAATTCATTTTTACAATAAAAAAAAGACACTGCTATATGCAATGTCTTTATATTTACTATCTTTTTGAAAATTGAGGTGCTTTTCTTGCTTTTTTAAGACCATATTTCTTTCTTTCTACCATTCTTGAGTCTCTTGTTAAAAAACCAGCAGCTTTTAAAGTAGCTCTGTATTCATCAGAATCAACTTTTAATAAAGCTCTTGAAATACCATGTCTAATAGCTCCTGATTGACCTGTGTATCCTCCACCTTCTACATTTACAAATACGTCAAATTTTCCTTCTGTTCCTGTAATATTTAAAGGTCTTCTAACTTCATTTCTTAAAGTTTCAAAGTTGAAATATACATCTAAAGTTCTTCCATTAATTGAAAAGTTTCCAGTTCCCGGTACTAATCTTACTCTAGCTACAGAATTTTTTCTTCTACCAGTTCCTTGATATTGAACAACCATTCTTATTCCTCCTCTGTAGTATTATAATTCTAAAGCTACAGGTTTTTGAGCTTGATGTTCATGCTCAGGTCCTCTGTAAACTTTTAATTTTTTTGCCATAGTATTTCCTAAAGAATTTTTAGGAAGCATTCCTTTTACTGCTGCAAATACAACTTTTTCAGGTTTAGTTTGCATCATTTCTCTAAGAGTTCTTTCTCTTAAATGTCCAAGATATCCTGTATGCCATCTGTACATTTTTTGATCTAATTTTTTACCTGTAACTTTAATTTTTTCTGCATTTATAATTATTACAAAATCACCTGTATCAACATGTGGTGTATAAGTAGGTTTATGTTTTCCTCTAAGAATTTTAGCAACCTCAGAAGCCATTCTACCTAATGTTTTTCCATCTGCATCAACAACAAACCAGTTTCTTTCCACTTCGAGTGGTTTAGCAACGAAAGATTTCATTGTTTTCCTCCTATTAATCAAATTTCACCTTTTATATAAAAACTTGGGGCTAGCAAGTCTTCATTATATTCTAATAAACAATATATATATTATTACAAATCAAACGTTAAGTCAAGTCTTTTTTTAGTAAATAACTTCTTTTAAATATAATCCATTTGCTGGAGCTGTTTTATGAGAAAATTGTCTTTTTTTATTTAATAGTATTTCATTAAATTCTTCTTTACTTAACTTTCCTAGTCCAATATTTATAAAATGCTGAACGATTATCCTTACCATGTTGTATAAAAATCCATTTCCATAAAATTCAATTTCAAAATAATCATCAAAATTATTAATATCTATACTATATATTTCTCTAACTGTACTATTCACATTGGATTTTGATGCCATAAAACTAATGAAATCGTGCTTTCCCATAAGTATTTCTTTAGCATCAATAATTCTTTGTATATCAATTTCTTTAGTAAAGCAATAATAATACCTAGATATAAATGGATTCGATTCTTTTTTCCAAATTTTATAAACATATCTTTTGCCTTTTGCTAAGTAGCGAGCATGAAATAAATCATCAACTTTCTCAATATAGTTTATATGAATTGATTTCGGAAGCCTTTGATTTAATACAAGTTTTATATTTTCAGCAGGTACACTAGTAGTAGTTTTAAATGAAAACACTTGTGCATATGCATGAACTCCTTTATCTGTACGACCGGATCCATGAATAAGTATTTTCTCCTTTAATAGAGTGGTAAGTGTCTTTTCTAACACTCCTTGTATAGTTTTTCCTTCGTTTTGTCTTTGCCATCCCAAATATTCAAATCCATCATAAGCTACTATACATTTATAATTTTTAATCATATTATAATATTCTCCCTACAATAAATATTATAGCTAAATAAATGGAAATAGATATACCACCTACTAGATCATTAGAGGAGTATTTCAAAATTTTAAGCCTAGTTCTATTTTCTCCACCTCTATAGCACCTTGCTTCCATTGCCATAGCTAGTTCGTCCGCTCTTCTAAAGGCACCAATAAACAAGGGAACTAGTAAAGGAATTAAACTCTTCGCTCTTTTTATGAGACTTCCACTTTCAAAATCTGCCCCTCTTGCCATTTGCGCTTTCATAATTTTATCTGTTTCTTCAAGTAAAGTTGGAATGAACCTAAGTGCAATTGTCATCATCATAGCAAGTTCATGTGCAGGTAATCCAATTTTTTTAAATGGATTTAGTAATATCTCTATACCATCTGTAAGCTCAATAGGAGAAGTTGTAAGTGTTAATAAAGTCGTACCCACTATAAGTAACATCAACCTTGAACTCATAAAGACAGCCTGAATTACTCCCTCATACGTTATTTTAAATATCCAAAATTTATAAATTATCCTTCCAGGTGTAAGAAATATATTTATAAAAAAAGCAAATAGTATTATTAAGACAATTGGTTTTAATCCCTTTAAAATATATGAAAAAGGAATTTTTGAAACAATAATTGTTAGTCCTAAAAATAGTATTACGAGTGGATAGATTTTTATATTTTTAACCATAAATAGAGAAAAAATAAAGATAAATGAAGCAATTATTTTAAATCTAGGATCCATTTTATGAACATATGATTTGATTGGAAAATATTGTCCAATTGTAATATCTCTAAGCATTTTTTTTACTCCTTAAAACTTTAAGTATTTCTTCCTTCGCACTCTCAAGTGTATAAATATCTTCATTAATATCTACGCCTCTTTTCCTAAGTTCTGTAATTAACCTAGAAACTTGAGGAACATCTAGACCAATTTCTGAAAGATAATCAGCATTTTTGAACACTTCATTCGGTCTTCCTTCTAATACTAACTTTCCTCTATTCATAACGTAAAGTTTGCTTACTAATCTAGCTACATCTTCCATACTATGTGATACCAAAATCACAGTAATTCCCTCGATTCTATGTAGCTCTTTTATTTGATCTAATATCTCATCGCGTCCCTTTGGATCAAGTCCTGCTGTTGGTTCGTCTAAAATTAATACTTCAGGTTTCATTGCAAGTACACCTGCAATAGCGACTCTTCTTTTTTGTCCACCACTTAATTCAAAAGGAGATTTTTCTGCTATTTCTTCATAATCAAGTCCTACAAGTCTCATAGAACTTCTTACTCTTTCATCTATTTCTTCTTTTTTTAGTCCTAGATTTGTTGGTCCAAATGCAATATCTTTAGCAACTGTTTCTTCAAACAATTGGTATTCTGGATATTGGAATACAAGTCCAACTTTTTTTCTTATATCATTCAATTTCATTTTTTTCTTAGTAATTTCAATATCATTTATATATATATTTCCCTTACTTGGCTTTAAAAGACCATTCAAATGCTGAATAAGAGTAGATTTTCCTGATCCAGTATGACCTATTAATCCAACAAAATCTCCACTTTCAATTTTCAAAGAAATTTCATCTAAAGCATATGTTTCATAAGGACTACCTTTATCATATATATAAGTCAAATTTTCTACGTTAATTGACATAATTCTTCCACCATTTCGTTAACAGTTAAAATATCATCAGAAATATTAAAACCATTCTTATTTAGCTCATATGCAAGCATTGTAACTTGCGGAACATCTAAACCCATCTTTCTTAGCTCTTCAACTTTTGAAAAAACTTCTTTGGGAGTGCCTTGAACTTTTATCTTACCACTTTCCATAACAATTACCCTATCAGCATCCACTGCTTCATCCATAAAGTGTGTTATGTGTACTATTGTAATACCTTCATTTTTATTTAGTTCTTTTACTGTTCTTATTACATCTTTTCTTCCTGAAGGATCAAGCATTGCTGTTGGTTCATCGAGTATTATACATTTTGGTTTCATTGCTAATATTCCAGCGATTGCAACTCGTTGTTTTTGCCCTCCTGAAAGTAGATGCGGAGGTTTATCTTTGTATTCGTACATTCCAACTTTTTTTAGGGATTCATCAACGCGCTTACGAATTTCAGATGATTCAATTCCAAGATTTTCTGGACCAAATGCAACATCCTCCTCTACAATTGTAGCAACAATTTGATTATCTGGATTTTGAAAAACCATACCTGCAGTTCTTCTTATTTCCCAAATGTTTTTATCGTCAAGTGTACTAAGATTATTTATTAAAATTTTTCCATCACTAGGTAAAATTATTCCATTAAATAGTTTTGCCAAAGTCGATTTACCTGAACCATTATGACCAATTATTACTACAAATTCACCGTCATCAATATGAATATCCACACCATCTACTGCAAATTTAAATTCCGTGCTAACAACATTTTCTTCGCTATAGGAGTACTTAATATTTTCTGTTTTTATCATAATTACCTCACAAATTTCCTAGGAAATATCCTTTATACCTACTCATTATATCCCTTATTAAGTACACATACAACAGTCATTCTATGTATTGTCAATCTATCATATTCAATATTTATTATTCAAATACATAATAAAAATGAAACAAAATTCCATTGCAAGATCAACTTACAAGTAACTTTGTTTCATTTTAAAATTTAATAATTTTATAAATTTATACTAATTCTAGTAGTGCCATAGGTGCAGCATCACCTTTACGAGGTCCAAGTTTATAGATTCTAGTATAACCACCGTTTCTATCTTGATACTTCGGAGCAATGTCAGTAAATAAAGATGCTACTACTGCTTCTTCAGTTACATATGCTAAAACTAAACGTCTTGAATGTAGATCTCCTCTTTTTGCAAGAGTAATCATTCTTTCAGCAGCTTTTTTAGTTTCTTTTGCTCTAGTTTCAGTTGTTTGAATTCGACCGTTCTTTAATAAGCTTGTAACCAGGTTTCTCATCATTAATTTTCTATGATCAGAAACACGACCTAATCTACGATAACCAGCCATGTTGAAATCCCTCCTTTCGCTTATTCTTCTTCAGCTCTTAAGCCGAGGCTTAGATCTTCGAGTTTTTTCTTAACTTCCTCAAGAGATTTTTTTCCAAGATTTCTTACTTTCATCATTTCATCTTCATCTTTTTTAGCAAGTTCTTCAACTGTGTTGATACCTGCACGTTTTAAGCAATTATATGAACGAACTGAAAGATCAAGTTCTTCAATTGTCATCTCAAGTACTTTTTCTTTTTTATCTTCTTCCTTTTCAACCATGATTTCAATACTATCAGCATTATCTGTCATATCAATGAAAAGATTTAAATGTTCCGACATGATTTTTGCACCTATTGATGCAGCTTCATCAGGTTTTATTGATCCATCAGTCCATATTTCAAGTTCCAATTTATCAAAATCTGAAGACTGTCCAACTCTAGTATTGCTAACTGCATAGTTAACTTTCTTAACAGGAGTAAAAATAGAATCAATAGGAATTATTCCAATTGGAAGTCCTTCTTCTTTATTCATATCTGAAGATACATAACCTCTACCTTTAGAAAGTGCAATCTCCATAATTAGAGAAGCATTTTCATCTAATGTTGCAATATGAAGGTCTGTATCAAGTATTTCTACATCCGAATCAGCAATAATATCACCAGCAGTAACTTCTCCTGCTTCAGTAGCTTCAATTCGTAAAATTTTTGTCTCATCATCAGAATAGATTTTTGCACACAAATTCTTTAGATTAATAATAATATCTATTATATCTTCTTTTACACCAGGTACAGTTGAAAATTCGTGTAACACGTTTTCAACTTTAATCCACTTTACAGCAGTTCCTGGAAGAGAATTTAATAGTATTCTTCTTAAGCTATTTCCAAGTGTATGTCCATAACCTCTTTCTAATGGTTCAACAACAAATTTTCCATATGTGTTATTTTCATTTAATTCAACACATTCTATATTAGGCTTTTCTATTTCTATCACTTAAGACCCTCCTTTTCATAATTAGTGTTAACTTACGAGGGTAAAACACAAGTTGTTTACTTAGAGTAAAGCTCGATAATTAAATGCTCCTCGATTGGTAAATCAATATCTTCTCTTAGTGGTAATGCTTCAACTTTTCCAATAAGTTTTTCAAAGTCTGAGCTTACCCACTTTGGAGTAGTTTGAGCTTTTTCAGCTATTTCTTTAAATTTAGGAGAAGACTTACTCTTATCTCTTACCTCAACTACATCCCCAACTTTTAAAGTCATTGATGGAATATCAGCTTTTTTACCATTTAAATTAAAATGTCCATGGTTAACAAGTTGTCTTGCTTCTTTTCTAGAAGTAGCAAATCCTAATCTATAAACAATATTATCAAATCTTAATTCTAAAAGTCTAAGGAAATTTTCACCTACTATACCATTTTGGTTAGAAGCTTTTTCAAAAATTTCTCTAAATTGTCCTTCAATAAGACCATAATATCTTTTAACTTTTTGTTTTTCTCTTAATTGTGTACCGTATCCTGAAAGTTTAACACGTCTACTACCATGTTGTCCAGGGGCACTTTGTCTTCTATCTAATGCGCATTTATCTGAGTAACATCTATCGCCTTTAAGATAAAGTTTTTGTCCTTCTCTTCTACAAAGTCTACAAGAAGGTCCTGTATATCTTGCCATATTCTTCTACACCTCCTATTATACTCTTCTTCTTTTTGGTGGTCTACAACCATTATGAGGAATTGGAGTAACATCTGTTATAGAGCTAATTTCTAATCCAGCAGCTTGTAATGATCTAATTGCAGATTCTCTACCAGCGCCTGGTCCTTTTACAAATACTTGTACTGACTTTAAACCGTGCTCCATACCGTTCTTAGCAGCTTGTTCTCCTGCCATTTGTGCAGCAAATGGAGTTGATTTTCTTGAACCTTTAAATCCAAGGCTTCCAGCACTTGACCAAGCAATTGAATTACCAGCCATATCAGTCAATGTTACAATTGTATTATTAAACGTAGACATGATATGAGCTTGTCCACGCTCTATGTTTTTACGTTCACGTTTCTTCTTACGTGTTTTACGTACTTTTTTTGCTACCATTGGTCACCCTCCTTTACAACTTATTACTTTTTCTTACGACCCATAGTTCTCTTAGGACCTTTTCTTGTTCTAGCATTAGTTTTAGTTTTTTGTCCACGAACTGGTAAACCTTTTCTGTGTCTAATTCCTCTATAGCAACCAATTTCTTGAAGTCTTTTAATATTAAGTGAAATTTCTCTTCTTAAATCTCCTTCAACAATATGATCAGCTTCGATAATACTTCTAAGTTTACTTGCTTCTTCTTCAGTCAGGTCTTTAATTCTTGTATCTTCATTTATTCCAGCTTTGTCTAAAATAGCTTTAGACATTGGTTTACCAATACCATAGATATAAGTAAGTCCAATAACAGCTCTTTTTTCTCTAGGCAAATCAATACCAGCGATTCTTGCCATTAACTACACCTCCTAATGAGCATTAAATATTTATCTAAATAAATGGGTAAATAATGCTTTGCATTATCAGCCGCACCCAAATTAACAAACTAACCCTGTCTTTGTTTGTGTTTAGGGTTTTCACAGATTATCATAACTCTGCCTTTTCTTTTTATAACTTTACATTTTTCACACATCGGTTTAACTGATGGTCTAACTTTCATTGTTATACCTCCTATCACTTACCACGCCAAGTAATTCTTCCTCGAGTTAAGTCGTATGGAGAAAGCTCAAGAGTAACCTTGTCGCCAGGTAATATTCTTATAAAATTCATTCTTAATTTCCCTGAAATATGAGCAAGAACTATATGATCGTTTTCCAATTTAACTTTGAACGTTGCATTTGGTAGGGCTTCCACTACTGTACCTTGAACTTCTATAGAATCGTTCTTAGCCATGTAAAAACCTCCCTCCTATATATTAGTTACACCTATTTTTTCGATTTCTTTTCGAATCATTAAGTTAGTAACTTTCTTACCTTCTTTTAACTTTTTTACTATGTCTATGCTAATAAAATCTAATTTACTAACATGCTTAACCTTTTTCTTTTTTGGCGATTCAATTTTTCTTAAATCCCCATCTACTAATAATAAATAATCAACACCTATTTTGTCAATAGTAATAAAAACTTTTTCTTTGTCTCTACCAGCTATTGCTCTTACGAATTGCCCAATTTCAATATCTTTGGCCATTTTCACACTTTCACCTCTTTTTATAAACTTGTTAATAGAACAGGTTCATCATCAGTAATTGCTAAAGTATGTTCATAATGAGCTGATAAGCTACCATCCGCAGTAACAACTGTCCAATCATTATCTAAAATTTCAACACTATATGTTCCTATATTAACCATAGGTTCAATGGCAAGTACCATTCCTTTTGCAAGTCTTGGACCTCTACCAGGTCTACCGAAGTTTGGAATTTGTGGATCTTCATGAAGTCCAGTTCCTACTCCATGTCCAACAAAATCTCTTACTACTGAATAACCTTTTGATTCAACGTATTGCTGAATTCTATGAGATACATCTGAGAGTCTATTTCCTACAGTGCAAAGTTTTAAACCTTCATAAAAACTTTGTTTTGTTGCTTCTATTAAAGCTAAAGCTTCATTTGAAACATTTCCAACAGGAAAAGTCTTAGCAGAGTCACCATAATATCCATTAATAAGCGAGCCAATATCTACACTTATAATATCTCCATCTTTTAGTATTCTACTCTTTGAAGGTATTCCATGCACTACTTCATCATTAATTGATGCGCAAATAGTTCCTGGAAAACCTCCATAACCTTTAAAAGCAGGCAAGGCATTATATTTTCTAATTGTTGCTTCAGCAATACTATCAAGCTCAAAGGTACTTATACCTGGCTTTACTTTATCTCTGACTACTTCATGAGTATATGCAACAATTTTACCAGCTTCTCTTAAAAGTTTTATTTCATTTTCAGATTTTAGAATAATCATTTACTCACCAATCTCTTTTTTAATATCATCAAATACTTTTGAAATTTCTTGCTCTCCATCAATATTTAAAATAATATTTTTCTTAGTATAATAATCAACTAAAGGCATTGTCTCGTCTTCATATACTCTAATTCTATTTTTTACGGTTTCTTCAACGTCATCAGGTCTTTGTTTAAGCGTATCACCACATACATCACATATTCCTTCAACCTTTGAAGGGTTGAATTTAATGTGGTAAGTAGCACCGCATTTCTTACAAATTCTTCTGCCTACTGCTCTTTCAACCAAAATACTAGAATCTACAACTACATTTATTACATTTGTCAATGCTATATTGTTTTTAGTTAATACGTCATCTAAAGCCTTTGCTTGTACAATAGTTCTAGGAAAACCATCTAAAAGAAAACCATTCTTTGTATCTTCCCAAGAAAGTCTGTCTTCAACTAACGCGACAACAAGACTATCAGGAACTAATTCGCCTTTATTCATATAATCCATAGCTTTTTTTCCAAGCTCAGTGCCCTCTTTAATATTTTTTCTAAAAATATCCCCTGTTGAAATATGCGGAATAGAATACTCATTAACAAGATTCGCTGCTTGAGTACCCTTTCCAGCACCAGGAGGGCCTAATAAAATTAATCTCATTTTTATCATCTCCGGCACAATTATTTTAAAAATCCTTGATAATGTCTCATAACCATTTGTGCTTCTATTTGCTTAACTGTTTCAAGAGAAACACCAACTGCAATCAGAAGTGACGTTCCACCAAATCTTATTTGCATATCACTAAAAATTAGTAACACATTTGGTAAAACAGCAATAATAGCTAAGAAAACAGCACCTGCTAAAGTAATTCTTGATAGTGTTCTTTGTAAATACTCTGATGTTGGTTTACCAGGTCTAATTCCTGGAACAAATCCACCATTTTGCTTCATATTAGTAGCAACTTCAACTGGGTTGAAAGTTACAGAAGTATAGAAGTAAGTAAAGAACAATATCAAAATAGCATAAAGTGTATTATAAAGGAAAGATCTACTACTCATATAAGTCTTTAACCAAATTGATATTCCTGCATTTGGCCAAAATTGAGCTATTGTAAGTGGAAACATTAGTATTGAAATAGCAAATATTACTGGAATAACTCCCGCTTGATTTACTTTTAGTGGAATATGACTACTCTGTCCACCATACATTTTTCTACCTACTACTCTTTTAGCATATTGTACAGGAACTTTTCTTGTACCTTGTTGGATAAATATTACTCCAGCAATAACTAAAATTGCAATTACGGCAAAGAATAAAATATTAATTACTCCTATTTCGCCAGCTTTTAATCTTGTTATTGTATTAATCGTACCACCAGGAACTCTTGAAATAATTCCGGCGAAGATAAATAGTGATATTCCATTACCAATACCATTTTCAGTAATTTTCTCACCTAGATACATTAAAAATGCAGTTCCTGCAGTTAATGTTACTACTGATACAAATACTGAAACTCCGTTGTAAGTAATGAATGCATTTCTAAACAATCCTACGCTCATTCCGAATGCTTGAATTAATGCAAGCACTACAGTTCCATATCTCGTATACTGTGTTAATTTCTTTTTACCCTCAGGTCCTTCTTTAGAAAGTGCTTCTAAAGCAGGAAAAGCTATCGTAAGAAGATTTACTATAATTGAAGAAGTAATATAAGGTGTAATACCAAGCGCAAAAATCGTAAAATTCTTAAACGCACCACCTGACATCATATTAAACATTCCTAGCAAACCATCATTACTACTTGAAAATAATTGTCCAAGTTTAACTTTATCTATTCCTGGAACTGGTATTGCAGCACCAAGTCTAAAGATTACTATCATTAACATTGTATATAATATCTTTTTTCTTAAATCTGGTATCTTCCAAGCATTTCTCAGTGTAGAAAACAAACTATATCACCTCTGCCTTTCCTCCAGCAGCTTCAATTTTCTCTAAAGCCGATTTTGTAAATTTATTAGCTTTTACAGTTAACTTTGTTGTTAGATCTCCATTTCCTAAAATTTTAACTCCGTCTTTAACATTTTTTATAAGACCTTGTTCAATTAGGAATACTGGATTAATTTCAGTACCATCTTCGAAGCTATTTAACATATCTACATTAACAATAGCCCATTCTTTTTTATTTCTACTAGTGAATCCACGTTTAGGAATTCTTCTAAATAAAGGCATTTGTCCACCTTCAAAACCAGGTCTAACTCCACCGCCTGAACGAGAATTTTGTCCATTCATACCACGGCCAGCTGTTGTTCCTGTTCCTGAACCAGTACCTCTACCAAGTCTTTTTCTATCCTTTACCGCACCCTTAGCAGGTTTTAATTCATGTAGCTTCATTTTGACACCTCCTTCGTTTTACGCTTCAACAATTTTAACTAAGTGACTAACTTGTTGAACCATACCTCTCATTTGAGGGTTATCTTGCTTTACTAATGTTTGTCCAACTTTTTTTAATCCCAAAGCTTCAATAGTTTTTCTATGCTTTGGTTTAGCCCCAATAGGACTCTTAACTAATTTCACGTTTATAGTCAAAGTCAGCACCCCCTAACCTAATATTTCTTCTACAGTTTTGCCTCTTAATTTGGCAACACTCTCAGCAGTTTTCATACTTGTTAAACCACTAAGTGTTGCATTAACCACATTTCTAGGGTTATTAGAGCCAAGAGACTTAGCTCTTACATCTTTTATTCCTGCAAGTTCAAGAACTGCACGAACTGGTCCACCCGCAATAACTCCAGTACCTTTTTGAGCAGGCATTATTAAAACAGAACCAGCTCCAAAATGTCCTTTAATTGCATGAGGTACAGTTGTGTTTACTCTTGAAACATATATTAATCTTTTCTTTGCATCTTCGATTGCTTTTCTAATAGCTTCTGGAACTTCTTGTGCTTTTCCAGTTCCAACACCTACGTGACCATTTTCGTCACCAACAACAACTAAAGCACTGAATCTAAAAGTTCTACCACCTTTTACAACCTTAGTTACACGGTTAATATTGATAACATTTTCTTTCAATTCAAGCTTACTTGCATCTATTAACAGACGGTTCATCTACTTACCTCCCTTAACTAGAATTTTAGTCCAGCTTCTCTTGCTGCATCACCTAGTTCTTTTACTCTACCGTGATATTCATATCCCGCTCTATCAAAAACAACTGTGTCAATTCCTTTTTCAATTGCTTTTTTAGCAACTAATTCACCAACAGCTTTCGCTGCAGCTTTATTGCCAGTGTTTTTAAAGTTCTCTTTAATCTCTTTATCAAGTGTAGATGCCGAAACTAATGTTACGCCATTTACATCATCTATGATTTGTGCATACATATTAGTTAAACTTCTATATACATTTAATCTAGGACGTTTAGGAGAACCAGAAACTTTTTTACGTACTCTTAGCTGACGTACTTTACGCGTGCTATTTTTACTTTTTTTACTAATCATACTGTAGTCACTCCCTTCCTATTATTTACCTGTTTTTCCTTCTTTTCTTCTTACATACTCATCAACATATCTAATTCCTTTACCTTTATAAGGCTCTGGTTTTCTCCATTGTCTGATTTTAGCAGCATAGTTACCAACATTTTGCTTATTGATACCTTTTACTGTTATTTCAGTATTAGTAGGAACTTCTACAGTTATTCCTTCTGGATCTTCCATTTGAACTGGATGTGAGAATCCTAAAGTAAGATCTAACACTTTACCTTTTTTAGCAGCTCTATAACCAACACCAATGATTTTAAGTTTCTTTTCGTATCCTTTTGTAACACCTATAACCATATTATCAATTAAAGTTCTACTTAAACCATGTAATGATCTATTTCTTTTGTTATCGTTGGGTCTTTCAACAGTAAGTGTTTCACCATCAATAACAATTTTCATATTCATATCAATTTTTTCGCTTAATTCTCCAAGCGGTCCTTTTACTGCAACAAGATTTTCATCGCTTACAGTAACTGTAACGCCCGAAGGTATAGTAATTGGTGCTCTACCAATTCTAGACATTATTACACCTCCTATTACCGTAAATAATTTTTACCAAATGTAGCAAAGAACCTCTCCACCAACACCAAGTTTTCTAGCTTCTTTATCTGTAATAATACCATTTGAAGTAGAAACTATAGCAATTCCAAGTCCACCTAGAACTTTAGGAATTTCATTTTTGTTAACGTAAACTCTTAATCCAGGTTTAGAAATTCTCTTTAACCCTGTAATTACTTTTTCTTTGTTAGAGCCATACTTTAAATCAATTTTAATTAAACCTTGCTTATCATCTTCTACGACATTAAAGCTTTTAATAAAACCTTCATCAAATAAAATTTCTGCGATTTTTTTCTTCATATTTGAAGCTGGAACTTCTACGCTTTTATGTTTAACCATATTAGCATTCCTTATACGCGTAAGCATATCTGCTATTGGATCTGTAATCATCATGATTTATTACCTCCCTTCTTTCTTTCTACCAACTTGCTTTTCTTACACCAGGTATTTGACCTTTGTAAGCTAATTCTCTAAAACAAATACGACAAATACCAAATTTTCTAAGATAAGCATGTGGTCTACCGCATATTTTACATCTATTATATTCTCTTGAAGAAAACTTTTGTTTTCTAGCCTGTTTAACTTTTAGAGATTTCTTTGCCAATGCTACCCCTCCTATTTTGCGAACGGCATTCCCATTAATTTTAACAACTCTTTTGATTCTTCATCAGTCTTAGCAGTTGTAACAAATGTAATATCCATTCCTCTAACTTTATCAACTTTATCATATTCTATTTCAGGGAATATAAGTTGTTCTTTAATACCAACAGTGTAATTTCCTCTTCCGTCAAACGCATTAGGATTTACTCCTCTAAAGTCTCTTACTCTTGGAAGCGCAATATTTACGAACCTATCTAAGAATTCATACATTTTTTCGCCTCTAAGCGTAACTTTAGCACCAACAGCCATTCCTTCTCTAACTTTAAAGTTCGCTACGGATTTTTTTGCATTTGTAACAATCGGCTGTTGTCCAGCAATTGTTGCAAGTTCTCCTACAGCAACTTGAATTATTTTAGGATTGTCTTTAGCTTCGCCAAGACCCATGTTAATTACAATTTTATCAAACTTTGGAGTTTCCATTACACTTTTATATTTAAACTTCTCGTTTAATGCTTTAACTACTTCGCTATTATACTTTTCTTTTAATCTAGCCATATCGAAGTCAACCTCCTTTCTTATGGATTAATCTAAGATTTCTCCAGATTTAACTGAAACTCTAACTTTTTTTCCATCTTCTAATATTGTGTGTTTAACTCTAGTTCCAACTTTTTCTTTTGGATCCCAAAGCATTACATTTGAAACATGAACTGCAGCTTCTTGATGGATTATTCCACCTTGTTGAACTGTAGCAGATGGTTTCTGATGCTTAGTTACCATGTTCACACCCTCAACTATAACACGCTCTTTAGCAGGGAATACTTGAAGAACTTTACCCTTTTTGCCTTTATCTTTACCAGCAATTACAATTACGGTATCATTTTTCTTAATATGCATTAATTACACCTCCTACTTTTATAACACTTCTGGAGCGAGAGAAACAATTTTCATAAAATTTCTATCTCTAAGCTCTCTAGCAACAGGTCCAAATATACGTGTTCCTACAGGAGATAAATCTTCCTTTATTACTACAGCAGCGTTTTCATCAAATTTTACATAGCTACCGTCATTTCTTCTTGCACCTGTTTTAGTTCTTACTATTACAGCTCTTACAACTTCACCTTTTTTAACAACACCGCCTGGCGTTGCATTTTTAACGGCACAAACTATAATATCTCCAATATTTCCATAACGTCTCTTTGAGCCGCCTAAAACACGAATACATAAAAGTTCTTTTGCACCCGAATTGTCAGCTACTTTCAGACGTGACTCTTGTTGAATCATTCTAAAACCTCCTTCAAAAGAAGCCCTTATTTAGCCTTCTCAATTATTTCTACAAGTCTCCATCTTTTATCCTTACTTAAAGGCTTAGTTTCCATAATTTTTACTTTATCGCCTATTCCACACTCATTCTTTTCATCATGAGCCTTAAATTTAATTGATTTTTTAACTCTTTTCCCGTATAACGGATGACGAACTCTAGTTTCAAATTTTACAACTATAGTTTTATCCATCTTGTCCGATACAACAGTACCTAATCTTACTTTTCTACTGTTTCTTTCCACGGCTTAGACCTCCTTTAACTACGACTTTATATCTCTTTCTTTCAATACTGTTTTAACTCTAGCAATATCTCTTTTAATTCCCTTAATTTTAAGTGGATTATCTAATTGACCAGTAGCTAATTGGAATCTTAAATTGAAAAGTTCGCTTTTAAGATCACCTAATTTTGTTGAAAGCTCATCCGAAGTCATATCTCTAAATTTATTAGCCTTCATTTACTTCACCACCCTTTTCAACTACTTCCTCACGCATAATGAACTTGCATTTTATTGGAAGTTTGTTAGCAGCAAGTCGCATAGATTCTCTAGCTAACTCTTCGCTAACTCCTGACAATTCAAACATTACTCTACCAGGTTTAACAACAGCAACCCAATATTCAGGTGAACCTTTACCAGCTCCCATACGAGTTTCTGCCGGTTTTTGTGTAACTGGCTTGTGTGGGAAAATTTTGATCCAAACTTTACCACCTCTTTTAATATGTCTGTTAATTGCGATTCTAGCAGCCTCTATTTGATTTGCCGTAATCCAAGCAGGTTCTTGAGCAACAAGTGCAAAATCACCATAAGTGATTGTATTTCCTTTATGCGCTTGACCTTTCATTCTACCTCTATGTTGTTTACGACGCTTAACTCTCTTAGGCATTAACATATTGTACGCCTCCTTCCGAAACTATTTAAATTCTTTTTACTTACTAACGTTTTTAGTATTTGATCTATTATTTGGTTTGTTATTTCTATTATTTGCGTTTCTATTGTTGTTTCTAGAATTTCTACTATTTTTATTATTTCTTGAATTTCTATCTCTTTGAGGTTTAGCTTGAAGTCTTTGAAGTATAACTCCATCTTTAGTAGGAAGTACTTCCCCATGGTTAATCCAAACTTTAATTCCTAATTTACCATAAGTAGTATTAGCTTCAGCAAATCCGTAATCAATGTCAGCTCTTAAAGTAGATAGTGGAACATTTCCTTCACTATATCCTTCAACTCTTGCCATTTCAGCTCCGCCAAGTCTACCAGAAGTTGAAACTTTAATTCCTTGTACTCCTGCTCTCATTGATCTAGTTATTACTTGTTTCATAGCTCTTCTAAAAGAAACTCTTCTTTCAAGTGAAAAAGCAACATTTTCAGCAACTAATTGAGCATCAGTTTCTGTATTTTTAACTTCTGAAATATCTAATTGAATACTTCTTCCAGTCATTTTTTGCAATTTTTCTCTTAAAATTTTAATACTTTCTCCACCTCTACCTACAATCATTCCAGGTTTAGCAGTAAAAATATTTATTCTAACTCTATTATTTGCAGCTCTATCAATATATATTCTAGAAATTCCAGAAGTATATAATTCTTTTTTAATAAATTTTCTTATATCGTAATCTTCTTTTAAAAGATCAGCGAAATTTTTCTTGTTTGCGTACCACTTAGAATCCCAGTCTTTAATTACTCCGACTCTTAAACCATGTGGGCTAACTTTTTGACCCATTAATAACCCTCCTTTATTTTCTCTCTGAAACAGCAACCCCGATATGGCTTGTTCTTCTAAGCATTGGATTAGCTCTACCCATTGAACCAGCAGTAAATCTCTTCATAGTTGGTCCTTGATTAGCATAAACTTCAGAAATATATAAATCTTCAACATTCATGTTGTGATTATTTTCAGCATTTGCAACAGCAGAATCTAACACTTTAAGCATAAGTCTTGCACCTTTTCTTGGTGTAAACTGAAGAATAGCTCTTGCTTCTTTAGCGCTTTTTCCTCTAACCAAGTTGGCAATAGCTTTAACTTTTCTAGGCGAAATTCTCACGTGCTTAGCTACAGCTTTAGCTTGCATTTGTTTACCTCCTTACGTAATTAACCTTTATTTCTTTTTATCTGCGGCGTGACCTCTGAACGTTCTAGTTGGAGAAAATTCTCCTAACTTATGTCCAATCATATCCTCAGTCACATAAACAGGTATATGTTTTCTTCCGTCATGAACAGCAATAGTATGTCCAACCATTTGTGGAAAAATTGTTGATGCTCTAGACCAAGTTTTAATTATTTTCTTCTGTTCGCTTTCGTTCATAGCTTCAATTTTCTTTAATAGTCCTTTGTGTACAAAAGGTCCCTTTTTAAGTGATCTTGACATTAGGTTGTCCTCCCTTCATTACTCAAATATTGATGTTTAATTATTTCTTTCTTCTAGAAACAATATATTTATTTGAATGTTTGTTTTTCTTTCTAGTTTTATATCCAAGTGTTGGTTTACCCCAAGGAGTAACAGGACTAGGACGTCCAATAGGAGCTTTACCTTCACCACCACCATGTGGGTGATCGTTAGGGTTCATTACAGATCCTCTGACAGTAGGTCTAATTCCCATATGTCTTTTCTTTCCTGCTTTACCAATCTTGATGTTTTCGTGATCTGTGTTTCCAACTTGACCAATTGTAGCTCTACATTCTTTTCTCACATATCTCATTTCGCCCGATGGAAGTCTTAATAAAACATAATCTCCCTCTTTAGCCATTAATTGAGCTGAGTTTCCTGCAGATCTAACTAATTGTCCACCTTTACCAGGTTTAAGTTCAATGTTATGAATTAGAGTACCTGTAGGCATAGCATGCATAGGCATTGCATTACCAACTTTAATATCAGAATTTACTCCTGAAATTATTGTATCTCCAACATTTAAATGATTTGGTGCTAAAATATAATTTTTTTCACCATCAGCATATGTTATAAGTGCTATATTCGCAGATCTATTTGGATCGTACTCGATAGCTTTTACAGTTGCTGGAACATCATCTTTTGATCTTTTGAAATCAATAATTCTATATTTAATTTTGTAGCCGCCACCTTTATGACGAACTGTTATTCTACCTTGATTATTTCTACCAGAATTTTTTTTCAAAGAAACACATAATGCTTTCTCAGGTGCCTTCTTAGTAATGTTATCGAAAGTAGAAACTGTCATATGTCTAACACCAGGTGAAGTGGGTTTAAATCCTCTTATTCCCATATTCATACCCTCCTTTTAGTTTCAATTACATACCTTCGAAGAATTCAATTTCTTTACTACCAGCTGCCAATTTAACAATTGCTTTTTTCCAGCTAACAGTTCTTCCAACGAATCTTCCTTGTCTTTTAAGCTTTCCACTTACATTCATTGTATTAACTTTTTCTACTTTAACGTCAAATATTTTTTCTACTGCTGCTCTAATTTCAGTTTTAGTAGCTGTTTTTAATACTCTAAAAGTATATTTCTTTTCATTCATTAATTCCATTGTATTTTCAGTTACAATAGGTTTAATTAAGATATCATAAGGTGTTTTCATTATGCGTATACCTCCTCAATCTTCTTAGCTGCTTCTTCTGTTAATATTAAAGTGTTATATTTTAATATTTCATAAACATTTAAAGAACCAACGAAAGAAGCTTTTGCTCCCTTAATGTTTGTAGTTGATTTATAAACGTTTTTATTGTTTTCTAAAGTTACTACTAAAGCTTTTTTATCCGCTTTTACATTCTGTAAAATCTTAATCATTTCTTTAGTTTTTGGAGCATCAATTTTTAATGAATCTAAAATAATAATTTCTCCAGCATTAACTTTAGAACTTAATGCAGATCTTAATGCTAATTGCTTTACCTTTTTAGGTAATTTATAGCTATAATCTCTTGGTTTTGGAGCAAATGCAACACCACCACCAACAAAATGAGGCGCTCTAGTTGTTCCTTGTCTAGCTCTACCAGTTCCTTTTTGTCTAAAAGGTTTTTTACCGCCACCTCTTACTTCAGCTCTTGTTTTAGCTGATTGAGTTCCTTGTCTTTGGTTAGCTAAATAATTTTTAACTGATTCATATAATACATGTTCATTCACTTCTATTCCATAAACGTTATCGTTTAATTCAATTTCTCTGATTTTTTCACCAGAAACATTTAGAATATCTAACTTAGGCACTGTGTAACCTCCTTTCTAAAACAATTTACTTACTTGCTTTTATTGCTTTTTGAATTCTAAGTAATCCGCCTTTTGGTCCTGGAATTGCACCTTTGATAAGTAATAAATTCTTATCAGCGTCTACTTTAACAACTTCTAAATTTTGGATAGTAACTTTCTCGTTACCCATTTTACCAGCCATATGTGTTCCCTTAATTACTCTACCAGGATATGAAGCTGCTCCAATTGATCCTTTAAGTCTGTGATGCTTCGAACCATGTGTCTCTGGTCCTCTACTTTGATTCCATCTTCTAATAGGTCCTTGAGTTCCTTTACCCTTAGAAGTTCCTGAAGCATCAACTTTCATCCCTGCTTCAAAAATATCAGCTTTGATTTCTTGTCCTAAAGTATATCCAGACACATCATCAACTCTAATTTCTGCTAAATGTCTCATAAGCTCCACACCAGCTTTTTCAAAATGACCTTTAGTAGGTTTGTTAACTTTATTTTTTTTCTTTCCAAATCCAACTTGAATAGCTGTGTAACCATCATTCTCAAGAGTTTTGATTTGTATTACTTTTAAAGGACCAGCCTCTACAACAGTAACCGGAACAACTGTACCATCTTCGTTAAAGATTTGTGTCATTCCTATTTTTCTTCCTAAAATTGTGTTCATTTTGCACCTCCCAATAATCTTACAGCGGATTACGCCGAGCATAATCATACTAAAACATTAGGTTTCTATATAAACCTTAAGCTTAGTAAACGATACTATAATTTGATTTCAATATCCACACCTGCTGGTAAGTCTAATTTCATTAGAGCATCAACAGTTTTTGGCGTTGGACTTAAAATATCAATAAGTCTCTTGTGAGTTCTCATTTCGAATTGCTCTCTAGAGTCCTTATATTTGTGTACGGCCCTAATAACTGTAATAATTTCTTTTTTAGTTGGTAGTGGTACCGGACCTGATACCTCTGCTCCTGTTCTTTTAGCAGTTTCAACAATTTTAATTGCTGATCCATCTAAAATTTTGTGATCATACGATTTTAACCTTATTCTGATTTTTTGACTACTTGCCATTTTTTCTCCTCCTTACTTTTGTACGCATTACATGAACATACATCTCTTGTACACTTCGCCGGGTGTGTCGGCATTATTTTTACAAAATATCGCACAAGTAACGATCGCCTAATTCTAGATTAGACTTTTCTCAGTAGAAATTTTCCTAAAAACGCTGACAAAACGCTTCTTTGTAACCTCCTACATCATCGCAGTTCACACACACTCAACTAGTATACATCAAACGCTTGATAATTGCAAGCATTTTTTTATATAAATAAAAAAAGATTAGACGGAAGTTTGACAGTTGCATAAACAAAATTCTACCTCAAAGCCAATTATAGGCTTATTTTTTTGTCAAATTTTCCGTTTTACTATTGCGTAGTTTGTCGTATTGTGGTATAATGTAAGGAACAGGAGGTATTATGCTTATGAGACTTTCAACTTCTAAATCAAAAAATGCTACTTCACTTTACGTTATTAAAGATATTACTATTAAAAATAAACGAACAACTAAAATTGTAGAAAAACTTGGTACTGAAGCACAATTACGTGAAAAATTAAATGGACAAGATCCTTATGAATGGGCAAAAAAATATATAAGTGAACTTAATAAAAAAGAAAAAGAAAATAAAGTTGAGATTATTGCTAAATTTTCTGAAACTAAACAAATACCAATGGATTCTAAGGTTCATTTCAATGGTGGATATCTTTTTTTACAAGATATTTATTATGATTTAGGCCTTCATAAAATTTCAAAGCAAATTTCTGATAAATATAAATTTTCTTTTGATTTAAACAGTATTCTTTCTAGACTCATTTATACTAGAATGCTTAATCCGTCTTCTAAGCTTTCTTCTTTTAAAGCCTCTAATGACTTTATTGAACAGCCTAATTTTGAATTACAGCATATTTATAGAGCTTTAGAAATAATTTCTAAAGAATCTGATTTTATTGAATCAACTGTTTATAAAAATAGTTTAAAATTATCTAAAAGAAATACAAAAGTGCTTTATTACGATTGTACAAATTATTTCTTTGAAACTGAAAAAGCCGATGGGTTAAAACAATATGGACTTTCCAAAGAACATCGCCCTAATCCAATTGTACAAATGGGATTATTTATGGATGGGGATGGCATACCACTTGCATTTTCTATATTTGATGGAAATAAAAATGAACAGCCAAGTTTAAAACCACTAGAAAAGCGCATATTATCTGATTTTGATTTATCTAAATTTGTTGTATGTACAGATGCAGGATTAGCATCTAATACCAATAGAATATTTAATAATAAAAACGATAGAGCTTTTATTGTTACACAATCATTAAAAAAGCTTAAAAAACATCTTAAAGATTGGGCTCTTGCCCCAAATGGATGGCATTTATCAAATGAGACAAAAAATATTAATTTAGAAAATATAGATCATTCTTCAAACAATAAAGCTATTTATTACAAAGAACGTTGGATAAATGAAAATGAATTACCACAAAAATTAATAGTAACATATTCACCAAAATATAGAGCTTATCAAGAGTACATTCGAAGCACTCAAATACAACGTGCAGAAAAACTTGTTAAAAAACCTTCTAGTATCAATAAAAAGAAACAGAATGATCCAAAGAGATTTATAGATTCTATTCACTGCACTAATGAAGGTGAAATCGCTGAAAAACAGGTACTTACAATAAATAGAGACACTATTTCTGATGAAGAAAAATATGATGGATTCTACGGAGTATGTACAAATCTTGATGATAATGCTGAAACAATTATTAAAGTAAATAAAAGAAGATGGGAAATAGAAGAATCATTTAGAATTCTAAAAACTGAGTTTAAAGCAAGACCAGTATATTTAAGTAGAGATGATAGAATAAAAGCTCATTTTACAACATGTTTTCTTTCTTTACTGATATATAGGCTTTTAGAAAAGAAGCTTGATGAAAAATACACTACAAAAGAATTAATAGAAACGTTAAAAAATCATAACTTTATGGAGTTAAAAGGCGAAGGATATATTCCGACATACACACGAACTGATATAACAGATGAATTACATGATAAATTTGGATTTAGAACGGATACCCAAATAATTAGTAATGCTAAAATGAAAAAAATATTAAAACAAACGAAAAAGTAAAAAAAGGTACGCACTTTTTACTACATTAAGAAACCGTGATAAACTACTGTTTGCAATAGATATCACGGTTTTTCTGCTCTACAACTGTCAAAGACGAGAGTATACATCAAACGCTTGATAATTGCAAGCATTTTTTTATATAAATAAAAAAAGATTAGACTCCCCCAAGCTTTGCTTACTTCGTCCGCTACTTAAAACATATATCTCTTTTCTTGGTTTGCACTGCTACCGACGAACTCCATTTCTTCGAAATTCCCATTCGTCTTATTTGGAACACTATCCCAATAATAAAAAAAGAGAAAGATCAGACTCCCCTAAGCTTTGCTTACTTCGTCCACATTTAACGGTATATCGATTCTCTTGGTTTGCACTGCTACCGACGAACTCCATTTCTTCGAAATTCCCATTCGTCTTATTTGGAACACTATCCCAATAATAAAAAAAGAGAAAGATCAGACTCCCCTAAGCTTTGCTTACTTCGTCCACATTTAACGGTATATCGATTCTCTTGGTTTGCACTGCTACCGACGAACTCCATTTCTTCGAAATTCCCATTCGTCTTATTTGGGATCAAGATCCCAATAATAAAAAAAGAGAGAAGAAACTTTTGTAAGCAAGCTCACAAGTCTCTTCTCTCTTTTTTTATTGCAGTGCTTTACTCAATAATTTTTATTACTGATCCAGCTCCTACTGTTCTTCCACCTTCACGTATTGAGAATTTTAAGCCTTCTTCAATTGCGATTGGTGATATTAATTCAATTGTCATTTCTATATTATCTCCAGGCATACACATTTCTACTCCCTCTGGAAGTTGTGCTGCTCCTGTTACGTCTGTTGTTCTAAAGAAAAATTGTGGTCTATATCCATTAAAGAATGGTGTATGTCTTCCGCCTTCTTCTTTCTTTAATACATATACTTGTGCTTCAAATTTTGTATGTGGATTTACTGAACCTGGTTTTGAAAGTACTTGACCTCTTTCAATTTCAGCTCTTTGAATTCCTCTTAGTAATAATCCTACGTTATCTCCTGCTCTGCCTTCTGCTAGAAGTTTTCTGAACATTTCTACGCCTGTTACTACTACTTTTCTTTTTTCTTCTGCAAGTCCTACTAACTCTACTTCTTCTGATACTTTTACAATTCCTCTTTCTATTCTTCCTGTAGCTACTGTTCCTCTTCCTGTTATTGAGAACACGTCTTCTACTGGCATTAAGAAAGGTTTATCTGTATCTCTTTCTGGCTCTGGAACATACTCATCAATTATTTCAAATAATTCAATGATTTTTTCTGCCCATTCTGGTTCGCCTTGTAATGCTTTTAGAGCTGATCCTCTTACGATTGGAGTATCATCTCCTGGAAAATCATATGCATCTAATAATTCTCTGATTTCCATTTCTACTAACTCTAATAATTCTTCATCATCTACCATATCACACTTGTTTAAGAATACTACGATATATGGTACTCCAACTTGTCTTGATAATAAGATATGCTCTCTAGTTTGAGGCATTGGTCCATCTGCTGCTGATACTACTAAAATCGATCCGTCCATTTGTGCTGCTCCTGTAATCATGTTCTTTACATAGTCAGCATGGCCTGGGCAATCCACGTGTGCGTAGTGTCTCTTTGGTGTTTCATACTCAACGTGAGCTGTTGATATTGTAATACCTCTTTCTCTCTCTTCTGGCGCTTTATCGATATTATCAAAATCTACTTTTTCACCTAATTGATACTTCTCAAATAATACTTTTGTTATTGCTGCTGTTAATGTTGTTTTACCATGGTCTACGTGTCCTATTGTTCCAATATTTACATGTGGCTTATTTCTCTCAAACGTTTGCTTTGCCATTTTTAAATTTCCTCCTTAATAAATAAATTATATTCTTATTTTAAAGTTTAATCTACGTTAAACTAATTTAATTATTGTTTTTCTCCAATAATATCTTCAGCGATATTATTTGGAACTTGTTCATAATGACTGAACTGCATTGTATAGTTACCTCTACCTTGTGATTTACTTCTTAAATCAGTAGAGTAACCAAACATTTCAGAAAGCGGAACATGCGCTCTGATAACTTGATTACCATGAACAACTTCCATACCTTCAAGTTGACCACGTCTAGAACTAATATCACCCATTACGTCACCAAGATACTCTTCTGGAACGACTACTTCAACACTCATATAAGGTTCAAGTAAAACAGCTCCACCTTTTCTCATAGCTTCTCTAAGTGCCATAGAACCAGCAAGTTTAAATGCCATCTCAGATGAATCGACATCATGATATGATCCATCATATAGTTCAACATGTAAATCAACAATTTCATAACCAGCTAAGAAACCACTTTTAAGTGCTCCTTGTATACCTTGGTTTGCAGGTTCAATATATTCTCTTGGAACCGTTCCACCTGTAACACTATTAACAAAGGTATAACCTTCGCCTGGCTTACCTGGAGTAACTTTGATTTTAACATGTCCATATTGACCTTTACCACCTGATTGCTTAGAATGTTTGTACTCAACTTGAACAGCTTTTTTAATTGTTTCTTTATAAGCTACTTGAGGAGCACCAACATTAGCTTCTACTTTAAATTCTCTAAGTAATCTATCTACTATAATCTCTAAGTGCAATTCACCCATACCAGAGATGATTACCTGACCTGTTTCTTTGTCAGTAAAAGTTTTAAATGTAGGATCTTCTTCAGCAAGTTTAGATAAAGCAATACCCATTTTTTCTTGAGATGCTTTTGTCTTTGGTTCAATTGCAACACTAATAACTGGATCAGGGAACTCCATTGATTCTAAGATAATTGGATTATCTTGATCACATAAGGTATCACCTGTAGTTGTATATTTAAGACCAATTGCAGCAGCAATATCTCCAGAATATACTTTTGAAATTTCTTCTCTTTTATTAGCATGCATTTGAAGTATTCTACCAACTCTCTCTTTTTTCTCTTTTGTCGAGTTAAATACATAAGAACCAGAATCTAATGTTCCCGAATATACTCTAAAGAATGAAAGTCTTCCAACAAATGGGTCAGTCATTATTTTGAATGCAAGTGCTGAAAATGGTGCAGAATCGTCAGATGGTCTTTCATCTTCTTCACCATCTATAGTTGTTCCTTTAATTGCAGGAACATCAATAGGCGCTGGAAGATAATCAATTACAGCATCTAAAAGCATTTTAACACCTTTGTTTTTATAAGCAGATCCACAGAAAACCGGAACCATAACATTATCAATTGTTGCCTTTCTAACCGCAACTTTAATTTCATCAGCAGTTATTTCTTCACCTTCAAGGTATTTTTCCATAAGAGCTTCATCTGTTTCTGAAACAGATTCAACAAGCTTTTCTCTGTACTCTTCAGCTAATTCTCTCATATCCTCAGGTATTTCAACTATTTCTATTTCTTCACCTAAATCATCTCTATACATTACAGCTTTCATATCAAGAAGTGTAATAATACCTACGAAATCATTTTCAGCTCCGATTGGAAGTTGTAGTGGTACTGCATTTGCTTTAAGTCTATCTTTCATCATACCAACAACTCTTAAGAAGTCAGCACCTGTGATATCCATTTTGTTAACAAACGCCATTCTAGGTACTCCGTAAGTAACAGCTTGTCTCCAAACAGTTTCAGATTGTGGCTCAACGCCACCTTTTGCACAAAAAACTGCTACAGATCCATCTAAGACTCTTAATGATCTTTCAACTTCAACTGTAAAGTCAACGTGGCCAGGAGTATCTATAATATTTATTCTATGATCTTGCCATTGGCATGTAGTCGCAGCAGAAGTAATTGTAATACCTCTTTCCTGCTCTTGCTCCATCCAGTCCATCTGAGATGCACCATCATGCGTTTCACCTATTTTATGAGTTATACCAGAATAATATAAAACTCTTTCTGTAGTTGTTGTTTTACCCGCATCGATGTGAGCCATGATACCAATGTTTCTCGTTCTCTCTAAAGGAAAAGCTCTTGACACTTTTTTTCCCCCTTTCCGCGAAATACTATTAGTATATCTATATTAGTTTTACCATCTATAATGTGCAAACGCCTTATTAGCTTCTGCCATTTTGTGTGTATCTTCTCTCTTCTTAACTGACGCTCCAGTATTGTTTGCAGCATCCATGATTTCTTTTGACAATCTATCAATCATAGTTCTTTCGCCTCTTTTACGAGTGTAAGTAACCAACCATCTTAACCCTAAAGTATTTCTTCTTGCAGGTCTAACTTCTACTGGCACTTGATAGTTTGAACCACCAACTCTTCTTGCTTTTACTTCTAAAACTGGCATAATGTTGTTTAACGCTTCTTCGAATACTTCCAAAGCATTTTTTCCAGTTTTTTCTGCTATAATTTCAAAAGCTCCGTACACAATTCTTTGTGCAGTTCCTTTTTTTCCATCAAGCATAATTTGGTTTATTAACTTAGTTACCTTTTTAGATCCATATATAGGATCTGCTAAAACTTCTCTTTTTGGTACATTTCCTTTTCTCGGCACTTTTCTTCCCTCCCTAAAAATATTTAATCATCGGTACTCGATATTACTATCGTTGTGCTAGCTGTATTACTATATAAAACCTCTTCCAAAGGAAGAGGTTAATATATTCTTATCAAATTCTAACTTTTCTTCTTCTTAGGTACTTTAGCTCCATATTTAGATCTAGATTGCATTCTATCTGCAACACCTGAAGTATCAAGTACACCTCTAACAATATGGTATCTAACACCAGGTAAGTCTTTAATTCTTCCACCTCTGATTAGAACAACACTATGTTCTTGTAAATTGTGTCCAATTCCAGGGATGTAAGCAGTAACCTCTAATCCATTTGTAAGTCTAACTCTAGCTACTTTTCTAAGCGCAGAGTTCGGCTTTTTAGGAGTGATTGTTTTTACAGATGTACAAACACCTCTTTTTTGAGGAGAATTTTGTTTAACCGGTTCTCTCTTTAATGAATTAAATGTTCTTTGTAAAGCTGGAGAAGTTGATTTTTCAACCATTTTCTTTCTACTTTTACGAACTAATTGATTTATAGTAGGCATCAAGGCACCTCCTTTCTTTTTTTATTTTATAATAACTGCTGTAGCAGCACCAACGTCAATTTTACATGCATTTCCAAGTTCTTTCATTGTATTAATAAATACAATTTCAACTGAACTTCTATTTGCAAGTTCTATTACTCTTCTAGTTACATATTGCTCTGCATCTTTTGCAATATATACCTTCACTACTTTATCATCTAAAATAGCTTTTAACGATTGCTTAACACCAACTCGTACCTTTTCTTCTTCAAACTCAAGCATGTACACTAAGCCTCCTTTGTAGCAATTACAATAAAGCTAGCGTGAACACTATAACAGTCTAACACCATTAAAGTGCACTGTCAACAAAATTATTAACTTTTATGCAAAAGTTTTATTAACTTTGCATAAAAAATTATTCATTAACAATAGGATACTCTTCCTTAGTTTGTATAGCTATATCTCTATACTTTCGCATACCAGTTCCAGCAGGAATCAGTTTTCCTATAATAACATTTTCTTTAAGTCCTACAAGTCTATCTTCCTTGCCATTAATTGCAGCTTCTGTAAGAACTCTAGTAGTTTCCTGGAATGAAGCTGATGATAGGAACGAATCTGTTGCTAAAGATGCTTTAGTAATTCCAAGTAAATTCCTAGTCCCAATCGCAACATTACCCTTGTTTTCTCGAACAACTTTATTTTTCTCCAAAAACTCTCTATAACTAACTACAGTTCCTGGAAGCATATCAGTATCACCAGGTTCATCAACTTTAATTTTAAAGAGCATTCTTTTAATTATAACTTCAATATGCTTATCATTAATGTCAACACCTTGAAGTCTATAAACACGTTGAACTTCCTTAACAATATATTCTTGAACTCCACGTACACCTACAACTCTTAGTAGATCATGTGGATTAATCGAACCTTCTGTTATTAATTCCCCTTGCTTAACAAAATCTCCATCTTTTACATTAAGTTTAGAACCAAATATAACTTGTGTTGCATATTGCTCACCTGAATCAGCAGTAATTATAACTTCATTTTTCTTTTTTGTTTCTTTAAATGATATTTTACCATCCATCTCTGCTATAACAGCAAGTCCTTTCGGTTTTCTTGCTTCAAATAATTCTTCAACCCTTGGAAGTCCTTGAGTGATATCACCACCAGCAACTCCACCTGTATGGAAAGTTCTCATTGTAAGTTGAGTACCAGGCTCACCAATCGATTGTGCAGCAATTATTCCTACAGCTTCTCCGACATTGACTGGTTTCCCATTCGCAAGGTTAATACCATAACATTTACTACATACACCAGTCGGTGTTTCACATTCTAAAACAGAACGTACAATTGCCGAAGTTATACCAGCAGCAACAATATTATTGGAAATTGTTTTTGTAATCATAGTATCTTTATCTACTAATAATTCACCTGTATTAGGGTCATGCATATCTTCAGTTAAAAATCTACCTAAAATTCTTTCACCAAATGGTTCTATAATTTCGTTATTTTCAACTATATCTGAAACTTCAATACCTTCAACTGTTCCACAATCAAGTTCTCTTACGATAACATCCTGTGATACATCTACAAGTCTTCTAGTTAAATAACCCGAGTCAGCTGTTCTAAGCGCTGTATCTGCAAGTCCTTTTCTAGCACCTGTTGTTGAAATAAAGTATTCAAGTACTGAAAGTCCCTCTCTAAAGTTAGATATAATAGGAATCTCAACTGTTTTACCAAGTGCATTAGCCATAAGTCCACGCATACCAGCTAACTGTCTAATTTGATTTTTACTACCCCTTGCACCTGAATCCGCCATGATTTTTATATTATTTAATCTATCAAGATTTTCCATAAGTGCATCTGTTACATCATCAGTAGCTATAGTCCACGTCTGTATTATCTTTTGATATCTATCTTCATCAGATAACAATCCTCTTCTATAAGCACTTTGAAATTTATCTACTTTTTTTCTAGCTTCTTCAATAATAACTTTCTTTTTAGGTGGAATTATCATATCAGAAAGCGAAACAGTAATTGCCGCTCTTGTTGAATATTTAAATCCCATTTCCTTAAGTGTATCAAGCATAATTGCAGTAATAGTATTTTCATGTTTGGCAAAACACTTTGCAATTATCTCTTCAAGATCTTTTTTCGTACATAAAAAATCAATCTCAAGACCAAATTTATCTTTCTCTCTATCAACAAAGCCCATATCTTGTGGCATTCTCTCATTAAAAATAAATCGACCAACTGTACTCTCAACAATTGACATTTCATTTGAATTATACGCTTTTCTTCTCATTTTTACTCTTGAATGAAGTCCAACTTTTTTAGTTTCATAAGCTAAGAACATTTCATCAAAATCTTTAAATACCATTCCAACACCTGGTTCATCTTCTTTTTCAAGCGTTAAATAATATGCACCAAGTACCATATCCTGAGAAGGAGTCGTAATAGGCAGACCATCTTTTGGAGCTAGTATATTATTAACAGAAAGCATTAAAAATCTTGCTTCCGCTTGTGCTTCAACAGATAAAGGTAAATGAACTGCCATTTGATCACCGTCAAAGTCAGCATTATATGCTGTACATACAAGAGGGTGAAGTCTTATAGCTTTACCATCAATTAAAACAGGTTCAAAAGCTTGTATTCCAAGTCTATGAAGAGTCGGAGCACGATTAAGCATCACTGGGTGATCTTTAATAACTTCTTCAACAATTGGCCACACTTCTGGTTTAGCTTTCTCTACCATTCTTTTTGCACTCTTAATATTATGAACATAACCATCTTTAACTAATTTTTTCATAATATAAGGTTTAAATAATTCAAGAGCCATTTTTTTAGGTAAACCACATTGATAAAATTTAAGTTCTGGACCAACAACGATTACCGATCTACCCGAATAATCAACACGTTTTCCAAGTAAGTTTTGACGGAATCTTCCCTGCTTTCCTTTTAACATATCCGATAGTGATTTTAAAGGCCTATTTCCAGGACCCGTAACTGGTCTACCACGTCTACCATTATCAATAAGTGCATCAACAGCTTCTTGAAGCATTCTTTTTTCATTTCTTACAATAATATCAGGAGCTCCAAGTTCTAAAAGTCTTTTTAAACGATTATTTCTATTAATAACCCTTCTATAAAGATCATTTAAGTCACTTGTTGCAAATCTACCACCATCAAGTTGAACCATAGGTCTAATATCTGGTGGAATTACAGGAACAACATCTAAAATCATCCAAGACGGATTGTTTCCTGATTTTCTAAAAGCTTCAACTACTTCTAATCTTCTAGTAAGTTTAAGTTTTTTCTGTCCAGTACTTCCATCTAATGACTTTCTAAGTTCATCTGATAAAGTATCTAGATTAATTTTATTAAGAACTTCTTTTACCGATTCAGCACCCATACCTGCTTTAAAAGCATGACCATATTTTTCTCTATAATCAAAATACTCTCTTTCAGTTAATAGTTGTTTTTCTGATAAAGAAGTATCTCCAGCAGAAATTACTATATATGAAGCAAAATATAATACTTTTTCAAGCGAACGAGGTGACATATCAAGAAGAATACCCATTTTAGAAGGAATTCCTTTGAAATACCAAATATGTGATACTGGAGCAGCTAATTCTATATGACCCATTCTTTCACGTCTTACTTTTGATTTTGTTACTTCAACTCCACATCTATCACAAATTACACCTTTATATCTAACTCTTTTATATTTTCCACAATGACATTCCCAGTCTTTTGTAGGTCCAAAAATCTTTTCACAGAACAAACCTTCTTTTTCAGGTTTTAACGTTCTATAATTTATAGTTTCTGGTTTTTTTACTTCTCCTCTAGACCAAGATCTTATCTTGTCTGGCGAAGCTAATCCGATTTTAATTGAATCAAAATTGTTAAACTGTAACAAGGGCTACCTCTCCCTTCAAATAATCTATTTTCTAATAACTAACGTTTATTTTTCGTCGTTATTATCTGCACCATCAGTTGCTATAAATCCACTTTTAACTTCGTCTTCTGCTGCAGCTTTACTAATCGCTGAATTATCATCCATTAATTTGGCAGCATTTGAATAACCATCATCCGATATATCAGTTTTAAGTTCTATTTCTCCAATATCATCTTTAAGCAACTTAATATCAAGTGCTAATGACTGAAGCTCTTTGATTAAAACTTTAAAAGATTCAGGTATTCCAGGTTCAGGAATATTTTCGCCTTTTACAATTGCCTCATATGCCTTTACACGCCCTACAACATCATCAGATTTAACAGTAAGTATTTCTTGAAGGGTATAAGCCGCGCCATAAGCTTCAAGCGCCCACACTTCCATTTCTCCAAATCTCTGTCCACCGAATTGAGCTTTACCACCAAGCGGTTGCTGAGTAACCAATGAATACGGTCCTGTGCTTCTTGCATGAATTTTATCATCAACTAAATGGTGAAGTTTTAGCATATACATATATCCAACTGTAACCGGATTATCAAAGAACTCACCCGTTCTACCATCTCTAATGTTCAGCTTTCCATTTCTTGGATATCCAGCTTTTTCTAACAAATCTAATATTTGTGATTCTTTCGCTCCGTCAAACACAGGAGTTGCAACATGCCATCCAAATTTCTTTGCAGCTAAACCAAGATGGACTTCCAGTACCTGCCCAATATTCATACGCGAAGGTACGCCTAGTGGATTTAATACTATTTGAAGTGGTGTTCCATCATCCAAAAACGGCATATCTTCTCTTGGAAGAATTCTAGAAATAACACCTTTATTTCCGTGACGTCCAGCCATTTTATCTCCGACGTTAATCTTTCTTTTTCTTGCAATGTACGTTCTAACTAAAACATTAACTCCTGGTGATAGTTCATCACCATTTTCCCTAGTAAATACTTTAACATCTACTATAATACCTGTTTCGCCATGAGGTACTCTTAAAGAAGTTTCTCTTACTTCTCTAGCCTTCTCACCAAATATCGCTCTTAACAATCTTTCTTCAGCAGTAAGTTCTGTTTCTCCTTTTGGAGTAACTTTACCAACTAAGATGTCTCCAGCAAAAACTTCAGCACCTATTCTAATAATACCTCTATCATCAAGATTTTTTAGAGCATCATCACTAACATTCGGAATATCTCTTGTAATTTCTTCTGGTCCAAGTTTAGTATCTCTCGCTTCAGACTCATATTCTTCAACATGAATAGAAGAAAGAACATCATATTTTACTAATTCTTCACTTAATAAAATTGCATCTTCATAGTTATAGCCTTCCCAAGTCATAAAACCAATTAGAAGGTTAGTTCCTAGAGCAATTTCACCCATCTCAGTAGATGGACCATCCGCAATTATCATACCCGGCTTAACTCTTTCTCCTTTTACAACAATAGGATCTTGGTTAACACAAGTACCTTGATTTGATCTTTTAAATTTCAGTAATTTATATTTTCGTCTTTCACCGTTATCTTTTTTAATAATTATTTCATCTGCAGATACGTATTGAACAATACCGTCATCTTTTGACACAACAACCGCACCCGAATCTCTTGCTGCAGGATGTTCCATTCCAGTTCCAATAATAGGAGCCTGCGCTCTTACAAGCGGAACAGCCTGACGTTGCATGTTTGATCCCATTAGCGCTCTATTGGCATCATCATTTTCTAGGAACGGTATCATTGCTGTTGCAACAGAAACCATTTGCTGTGCTGATACTTCAACTAAATCAACTTCTTCTCTCGGAAATTCTTTAATATCAGATTTTCTTCTTGCTACAACTCTTTTAGCAATAATTTTATTCTCTGAATCAAGCTTTTCATTAGCTGGAACAACTACATACTTTTCTTCAATATCCGCAGTAATATATTTATATTCTTTAGATACAACACCCGTTTCTTTATTTACCGTTCTATAAGGAGATTCAATAAAACCATACTCATTTATCTGAGCATAAGTACTTAAAGAACCTATAAGTCCAATATTTGGACCCTCAGGAGTTTCAATTGGACACATTCTTCCATAATGAGAATGATGTACGTCACGGACTTCGAATCCAGCTCTTTCTCTTGATAAACCACCCGGTCCAAGCGCAGATAATCTTCTCTTGTGAGTCAATTCTGCAAGTGGATTTGTTTGATCCATAAATTGTGAAAGCTGAGAACTACCAAAGAATTCTTTAATCGCAGCAGCTACTGGTCTTATATTTATTAGAGCTTGAGGAGTTATTGATTCCATATCTTGAATTGTCATTCTTTCTCTAACAACTCTTTCCATTCTTGATAAACCAATTCTAAATTGATTTTGAAGAAGTTCTCCAACCGATCTAATTCTTCTATTTCCTAAGTGATCAATATCGTCTACATCACCAACACCATTAGTCAAGTTGAATATATAACTAATCGACGCAATAATATCAGCTTCTATTATATGTTTAGGAATTAAATCTTTAATTCTTAACTTAATTTCTTTTTTTATATCTTCTTCCGTAGAATAAGTATCTAATATCTCTTTTAAAACTGGATAGTATACTTTCTCTTTAATATTGAGTCCATCAGCATTAAAATACCCTTTAATGTCAACAAAATTACTACCAATTACTCTTGAATACTTGTCTTCACCAACTTCAACATCAACCGACTTAACTCCAGCATTTTCGATTTTCATAGCTAAATCATAAGTAATCACTTGACCTTTTTCACATAAAACTTCACCTGTATTAGGGTCAATTACATCACTAAAAACAGTTCGTCTATCTAATCTATTAGCTAAACCTAGTTTTTTATTGAACTTGTATCTACCTACTTTTGCCAAATCATATCTCTTATCATCAAAGAATAATGAATTAATTAAGCTTGTTGCACTTTCAACAGTTGGAGGCTCACCTGGTCTAAGTTTTTTATAAATTTCAACTAGCCCTTCATCTTGAGAAGTCGTATTATCTTTTTCAAGAGTAACTAAAAGTTTCTCGTCTTCTCCAAAAACATTAATAATTTCTTGATCAGTTGTTATACCAAGAGCTCTCATTAATACAGTAATAGGTAATTTTCTCGTTCTGTCAATTCTTACAGAAATAACATCACTAGAGTCTAATTCATACTCTAACCACGCACCCCTATTAGGTATAATTGTAGAAGAATAAAGCTTGTTACCAACTTTATCTAATTTCATATCATAGTAAGGTCCTGGTGATCTAACCAGCTGACTTACTATTACCCTTTCTGCACCGTTAATAACAAAAGTTCCTGTTTCGGTCATAAGAGGAAAATCTCCCATAAAAACTTTTTGTTCTTTAACTTCGCCAGTTTCTTTGTTGATGAACCTAACCTGCACCTTAAGGGGTACAGCGTAAGTAACATCTCTTTCTTTACATTCTTCAACATCATACTTCGCTTCATCTTCTAGTTTGTAATCAATAAATTCTAGAATCAAATTACCAGTATAATCTTGAATTGGTGAAATGTCATTGAAAGCTTCCATTAAACCATCTTTTAAAAACCATGCATATGATTTTTTTTGAATTTCAATAAAATTAGGAGTATCCAAAATTTTAGAAATTCTTGAGAAATCCATCCTTGTACGTTTACCGAGCTGTATAGGCTGTGGCATTCATTATTCACCCCTCATAATTGAAGTAAAAAGGCTTGTCTATGAAAAACCTTTATATATTTTAGGACATATGTCCATAATAAACTATAAAAACATCATTTTTTGCCTATGAAAAAAACAAAAAATAACAAAAAAGACCATACTAATCCATGTTACATAGTCTCCGCATTTTACAATGCTATCACATATGAAAAACAATGTCAAGACTCACGAAGAAAAAAAGCAGTGCGATTAAGAATAATAAAATAATATTTAAAACACGCCTTTATGTTTTAAATATTATTTTATTATTCTTAATCATAGGGCTAACAGCCCGTGGCAAAGAAAAACGAAGTTTTTCTGGGACGCACTGCTTATATACCTTTTAAAATATAAGCAAAAACCTTTATCTTTTAATCACCATTTTATTATTCTTAATCATAGGGCTAACAGCCGCGCTATAAAAAACGAAGTTTTTCTGGGACGCACTGCTTATATACCTTTTAAAATATAAGCAAAACCCTTTATGTTTTAATCACCATTTTATTATTCTTAATCATAGGGCTAACAGCCGCGCTATAAAAAACGAAGTTTTTCTGGGACGCACTGCTTATATACCTTTTAAATATAAGCAATATCCTTTATCTTTTAATCACCATTTTATTATTCTTAATCATAGGGCTAACAGCCGCGCTATAAAAAACGAAGTTTTTCTGGGACGCACTGCTTATATACCTTTTAAATATAAGCAACACACTTTAACTTTTAATCACCATTTTATTATTCTTAATCATAGGGCTAACAGCCGCGCTATAAAAAACGAAGTTTTTCTGGGACGCACTGCTTATACTTCTTTTTAAATATAATAAATTTCATCTAACTTTTACAAGCGTATACAAATAAAAACTAAATAATTTAAAACTATAAAATAAATATGATTATTTTATACTATTAAAACACTTAGTTTTTATTACTTTATATTTTCCTAATTAGATGAACATTTAAGTAATAAAAAAGGGCTTCTAAACAGAAGCCCTCTAATTGCATTACTTAATTTCTACTGCTGCTCCAGCTGCTTCTAATTTAGCTTTAACTTCTTCAGCTTCTTCTTTAGAAACGCCTTCTTTAACTGCAGTTGGTGCTCCATCAACTACTGCTTTTGCTTCTTTAAGTCCTAAAGCAGTAATTTCTCTTACAGCTTTAATAACTCCAATTTTCTTAGCTCCAGCGTTTGATAAAATAACATCAAATTCAGTTTTTTCTTCAACAGCAGCTCCGCCAGCAGCTCCAGCCATCATTACAGGAGCAGATGCAGAAACACCAAATTCTTCTTCACATGCACTAACTAATTCATTTAATTCTAAAACAGTCATACCTTTTATAGCTTCAATAATTTGTTCTTTAGTCATTTTGTTACACCTCCGTATTTTATATAAAACTCAACTTTTTTACAATCTATTACTCTGCGCTTGCAGCTTCTGAACCATTATCTTTATCGATAATATTTTGAAGTAAGTATGCAAAATTCGATATTGGCGCTTTAAAGCTACCAAGTAATTTAGCAAGAAGAACTTCTCTTGAAGGAATATCTGCAATTACTTTGATCTTATCAATGTCGTAATACTCGCCTTCAATAATACCCGCTTTTAATTCTAAAGCTTTATGATCTTTTGCAAAATCTTTTATAATTTTTGCTGGAACCACTGGATCATTATAACCAAAAGCAATAGCATTCGGTCCAGTCAATTCAACAGTTAAAGATTCAAATTTTGTATCTTTAATTGCTAACTTAGTAAAATTATTTTTGTAAACTTTATACTCAACACCAGCTTCTCTAAATTGTTTTCTTAACTCGTTAGCATCTTCAACTGACAAGCCTCTGTAATCAACAAGAATTGCTGATTGAGCATTTTCAAATTTACCTTTAATCTCTTCAACTTTTTGTTTTTTGAGTTCTAGGTTAGTTGACATCTATTGTCCACCTCCTCATATTTTGTTTTTGCTTCAAGTAGTTTTCCAAAATAAAAATCTCCCTTGTAAACAAGAGAGATTTATATGTTCGCCTCGATCATATATATTCAATCTCGGTAGGAAATTAAGCACCTGCACCTACTGTCTACGATTAGCATTCAATTTAATCTTGATAATTATAACATTGACTTATAAATAAGTCAACTATTAACTAAAATTTTGTTGAAATTAATTTAAGTCCAGGACCCATTGTACTTGTAAGAGTAACATTTCTTAAATAAGTACCCTTTGCAGCAACTGGTCTAGCTTTAACAATTGCATCCATAACAATTTTAATATTGTCTGATAATTTTTCTTCATCAAATGAAGCTTTACCTACCGAACAATGAATAATATTAGTTTTATCAAGCCTGTATTCAACTTTACCAGCTTTAATTTCGTTAACTGCTTTTTCAACATCAAAAGTTACAGTTCCCGATTTTGGATTTGGCATTAAACCTTTTGGTCCAAGTACACGGCCAAGTCTTCCTACTAATCCCATCATATCTGGTGTAGCAACAATTACATCAAATTCGAACCAGTTTTCAGTTTGAATTTTTTTAATCATATCATCAGCACCAACAAAATCAGCGCCTGCCTTTTCAGCTTCTAAAGCTTTTTCTCCTTTAGCAACTACTAAAACTCTTTTAGTTTTACCAGTTCCATGAGGAAGTACTACCGCGCCTCTAACTTGTTGATCTGCATGTCTACCATCAACTCCAAGTTTAACATGAAGTTCAATAGTTTCATCAAATTTAGCGCTTGCTGTTTTTTTAATTACAGAAACAGCTTCTTCAAGATCATAAGATTTATTCTTATCAACTAGTTTTAATGCTGCTTCATATCTCTTACCTAATTTAGCCATTTTTTCCTCCTTGTGGTATTAACGGAATTCCTCCCACTATTAGAATTAGTCTTCTACGACTACTCCCATACTTCTAGCTGTTCCTGCTATCATACTCATAGCAGCTTCTAAACTACCTGCTGATAAATCAGGCATTTTAAGCTCAGCAATTTCTTTAATTTGTTCTTTCGAAATAGTTGCAACTTTGTTTCTGTTTGGTTCTCCAGAACCTTTTTCTAAACCAATTGATTTTTTAATTAAAACTGCAGCTGGTGGAGTTTTAGTAATAAATGAATATGATCTATCTTGATATACCGTAATAACAACAGGAATAATCAATCCGTTTTGATCTGAAGTTTTTGCATTGAATTCTTTACAGAACTGCATAATATTAACACCGTGTTGTCCTAATGCTGGACCAACTGGCGGCGCTGGAGTTGCCTTGCCTGCAGGAATTTGCAATTTAATCATACCAGTAACTTTCTTTGCCATCTTTCGCACCTCCTTAATACATCTTTTTTATCAAATAAAATACATTAGTATCTTATATGCGCGTCATTAAACATACTCTTTTGTTAAATTTTTTCAACTTGTGAAAACTCAAGTTCAACAGGTGTTTCCCTGCCAAACATAGAAATTAAAACTTTTAAACTTTGTCTTTCCATATTGATATCTTCAACATGTCCAACAAACGTTTCAAACGGACCGGAAATAACCCTAATGCTATCATTAATTTCAATATCTATGACTAAAATTTTCTTTTCAATACCCATTTTACGAACTTCTTCATTTGTAAGTGGTATTGGCTTAGAACCTGGTCCTACAAAACCAGTTACTCCACGTGTATTTCTTACGATATACCAAGATTCATCCGTCATAAACATTTTAACAATAACATAACCAGGAAATATCTTTTTTTGCCTTGTTTTCTTTTTCCCATTCTTAACTTCAGTTACTTCTTCAGTCGGAACAGAGACTTCGAGTATAACGTCTTCCATACCACGATTTTCAACGATTTTTTCTATATTTGCTTTTACTTTATTTTCATGACCCGAATAGGTATGAACAACGTACCAATTAGCATTTTCAGACATAAGCTCCTGATCATCTAGGGATGACCTTCGACCCCCCTTTTTACCTTTTTACATAAACATTTTTAAAATTGTTTTAAACGCTAAGTCTAAAACACCTATCGCAACCGATGTTAAAACACATACTGTTAAAACAACCACAGTATTATTTATCACTTCTTTACGATTAGGCCAATTAACTTTTTTTAACTCCGATTTAATACCTTTAAAGAATTTTCCGCCTTCTTTTTTCACTGCATTAGATTGAGTAGCCATATTTTTTCACATCCTCACTTAGTAATTTTGTATTACTTAGTTTCCTTATGAACCGTATGCGTTTTACAGAATTTACAGTACTTTTTTAATTCGATTCTATCTGGGTTATTTCTCTTATTCTTAGTAGTGTCGTAATTTCTTTGTTTACATTCAGTACACGCTAATGTAATTTTAACTCTCATCGTTAACACCTCCCACTACACTAATTGAAAAACTAAAAGAGTCTAAGCACATTTTACTCCAGTTTAACATCACTAACTTAACCTATCATATTTACTTATTTGTGTCAACGTTTTTTATAAAAATGCGCACAAATAAAAAATGACGAATTTTTATTCGCCAAAAATTTTTTAAATTATCTATTATAATAAATGTCTTTTACAAAACAAAATTATACTCTGATTTCTTTTAAATAACAAGTGCTTTTAGAAGATTATTTATTTAATTAGGCAAATCGTGCATATAATTTTCTATTTATTACAAAATTTCCATTTTCCTCGTTTGGGAGTCTATCCCAATAATAAAAAAAGAGAAAGATCAGACTCCCCTAAGCTTTGCTTACTTCATCCCTACTTAAAATATATATCGCTTTTCTTGGTTTGCACTGCTACCGACGAACTCCATTTCTTCGAAATTCCCATTCGTCTCATTTGGGACACTATCCCAATAATAAAAAAAGAGAGAAGAAACTTTTGTAAGCTTTGCTTACTTCGTCCGCATTTAACGGTATATCGTTTCTCTTGGTTTGCACTGCTACCGACGAACTCCATTTCTTCGAAATTCCCATTCGTCTTATTTGGAACACTATCCCAATAATAAAAAAAGAGAAAGATCAGACTCTTATAAGCTTTGCTTACTTCGTCCGATCTTTCTCTTTTTTTATTGCAGTGCTTTATTCAACAATTTTTATTACTGATCCAGCTCCTACTGTTCTTCCACCTTCACGTATTGAGAATTTTAAGCCTTCTTCAATTGCGATTGGTGAAATTAATTCGATTGTCATTTCTATATTATCTCCAGGCATACACATTTCTACTCCCTCTGGAAGTTGTGCTGCTCCTGTTACGTCTGTTGTTCTAAAGAAAAATTGTGGTCTATATCCATTAAAGAATGGTGTATGTCTTCCGCCTTCTTCTTTCTTTAATACATATACTTGTGCTTCAAATTTTGTATGTGGATTTACTGAACCTGGTTTTGAAAGTACTTGACCTCTTTCAATTTCAGCTCTTTGAATTCCTCTTAGTAATAATCCTACGTTATCTCCTGCTCTTCCTTCTGCTAGAAGTTTTCTGAACATTTCTACGCCTGTTACTACTACTTTTCTTTTTTCTTCTGCAAGTCCTACTAACTCTACTTCTTCTGATACTTTTATAATTCCTCTTTCTATTCTTCCTGTAGCTACTGTTCCTCTTCCTGTTATTGAGAACACGTCTTCTACTGGCATTAAGAAAGGTTTATCTGTATCTCTTTCTGGCTCTGGAACATACTCATCAATTATTTCAAATAATTCAATAATTTTTTCCGCCCATTCTGGTTCGCCTTGTAATGCTTTTAGAGCTGATCCTCTTACGATTGGAGTATCGTCTCCTGGAAAATCATATGCATCTAATAATTCTCTGATTTCCATTTCTACTAACTCTAATAATTCTTCATCATCTACCATATCACACTTGTTTAAGAATACTACGATATATGGTACTCCAACTTGTCTTGATAATAAGATATGCTCTCTAGTTTGAGGCATTGGTCCATCTGCTGCTGATACTACTAAAATCGATCCATCCATTTGTGCTGCTCCTGTAATCATGTTCTTTACATAGTCAGCATGGCCTGGGCAATCCACGTGTGCGTAGTGTCTCTTTGGTGTTTCATACTCAACGTGAGCTGTTGATATTGTAATACCTCTTTCTCTCTCTTCTGGTGCTTTATCGATATTATCAAAATCTACTTTTTCACCTAATTGATACTTATCAAATAATACTTTTGTTATTGCTGCTGTTAATGTTGTTTTACCGTGATCTACGTGTCCTATTGTTCCAATATTTACATGCGGCTTATTTCTTTCAAACGTTTGCTTTGCCATTTTTAAATTTCCTCCTTTATAATGTAAAAATTATTAAAAATCTGGAGCCTACGAGCGGATTTGAACCGCCGGCCTCCGCCTTACCAAGGCGACGCTCTGCCTATCTGAGCTACATGGGCATATTAGTTTCTAACTTTAAAAAATTTATCGAGTTTTTTCTTAACTCTTTGAAGCGCATTATCAACCGATTTCACCGGTTTGCTTAATTCAACAGAAATTTCTTGATATGATTTACCTTCTAAATAACAAGATAAAACTTCTTGCTCAAACGAACTTAAAACTTCACCCATCTTCGATTCAATAAAGCCTACCTCTTCTTTTGAAATGACAAGTCTTTCTGGATTTGTAATATTTTTGCCTGAAATAACATCTAAAAGAGTTCTATCTGATTCTTCCTCAAAAATCGGCCTATTTAGCGAAATATATGAATTTAATGGTATGTGTTTTTGTCTAGTAGCTGTTTTTATAGCCGTAATAATTTGTCTTGTTATACAGAGTTCAGCAAAAGACTTAAAAGAAGCCAATCTGTCTGTTCTGTAATCACGTATCGCTTTAAAGAGCCCTATCATTCCTTCTTGAATAATATCTTCTTTATCAGCGCCAATCAAAAAATAAGATCTCGATTTCGCCTTAACAAACTTTTTATATTTTCTTATAAGGAATTCTTGAGCATGTCCATCTCCGTTTTTTGCCATTTCTACAATTTCTTCCTCTTTGTAGTCGCTGTAAATATAATCTACATTTCGATTGTCACGCTCTCCAACAACTTCCATAAAAATTCCCCCTAGAATAAATCCACTTGAATTCATGATATAATTATACATTAATAGTTATTTCGTAGTCAAGATATTGTAATATTATTGACTTAACCAAAAACACACTTTCCTCAATTAATTTATCAACAGATATCTATTTTTTGGAACTTTTTTGTCTTACGACTTCATACATTAATAACGATGCTGCAACAGAAGCATTAAGTGAAGATACTTCTCCAAACATTGGTATACTAACAACAAAATCACATTTTTCTTTAACAAGTCTACTAATTCCTTTTCCTTCATTTCCAACTACTATAGCTATTTTACCAGTTAAATTAGATTTAAAGTATTCTTCTCTTCCATCCATATCCGCACCAATCAACCAAACACCTTTTTCTTTCAACAAATCAATTGTTCTAGATAAGTTGGTAACTTTACAAACAGGAACATATTCTATTGCCCCTGCCGATGTTTTAGCCACAATTGATGTAATCATAGCAGAACGTCTTTTCGGTATAATAACACCATTTGCACCAGCAGCATTGGCAGTTCTAATGATAGAGCCTAAATTATGAGGATCATTAACTTCATCACAAATCACAAAAAAAGGATCTTCATTCTTAATTTCAAGCTCATCTAATAGTTCTAATAGTTCCTTATATTTATATGGTGAAATATACGCAATTACACCCTGATGATTATCCGACGTAGATAAACCTTTAATTTTGTTTTTATCTACATATTGAACCACTATACCTTTGTCTTTTGCCATAGATATTATTTTTTTTGCAGACCCTTCAACATGCCCCTTTGAAATTAATATCTTGTTTATTTCTCTTCCTGATTTAAGTGCTTCAATAACGGGATTTCTTCCTTCAATTATATCTTCAAATTTTTCTTCTTCATTTTTTTCCATTATAATTATTCCTTCTTTCATATATCAGCATACTAGCATTATCTATTTTCATGTATGTTACTAACTATTTTTTTACAAAAACATATCTTTTACACTATTTGACTTACCGCAACTAAGTTTACCTTCCCTGCATTTTCCATATACACATGAAGGTAGTCCGTACCTGTATATAGTGCTAGAAAGTTCATTTAATAAAAAATATTTCTTAGTATATAAATTTCTAATTTCCCACTGTGAATTCAAACAAAGCCTTTCTGACATAATTTTATTATCATTTCTAGCATTTGATGCAGTAATAAGCTTTAATTTATCGCAATTAAGAAGAAAATAAAGAGACTCTTGCTCTCCGTATTTATCATATACATATTTTCTAAATTTTTTAACAATTTTTGCAAGCTCTAAAAATTCCACAAGGAATTCAGATTTCTCTATGCTTGGTGGAATTTTAATTTTTCTATCATAATCTATAATTAAATTAGAAAGATTTTCTCTATAGTTTTCAGATAATCTATGCCTAATTTGTTGATGATAAGTAACTAAACTACAAAACATTCCAAAAGTTGTTCTTGATTGTTCACTTATACTATCATGTCCATAACTTAAAACTCTTTCTACAACGCCTTTAGACTTATCTACAGCCTTATCTCCCCACCTTGCAAGAACCTCTGATGGTGGTTTGTTCTTTGTACTTGTTAATGCTCCAATTCCTACATTTATATCTGCATTTTTAAAAGAACCTAAAAGTACCATTTCATTTTTGTTGTCTATTTTCGATAAATTTTCTAAGTAATAATCCGAAATAACTTTATCACAATCTTCACGAACACTTTCTTCGATTACTTTAACAATACTTATTGGTATAAACTTATATAACTCATTTTTAACATTATCAAATATCTTATTATACTTAGAATTATTTAAAAGTTTAATAAAATTTATAATTTTATCTCCACTCATGGAAATAGAAATGTTGGTGTTAACAGCTAAGGGTAGAATATACCTAGCATCTTCAATTGGTATTCCATATTTATAATCTTCATTTTTAGGTCTACCTTTTGGGGTTTCATTTTCTTTTAAAATCGACACTTTGAAATAAAAGTCAAAAAGTTTTTTAACAATTTTTTTTGATTCATCTAAATCATTATTATCTAAAAAAGGTAGATCATAAAAATCATTATTCATATTTACATATCTTTGACTTTGTTGAACATAGGAGTCCTTTAATTCACAAATGAGAGTACTCTGAATACGATTAATTTTTTCTAGAACAAAAGATATATTACTAGTTTTTAAAATTTCTCCTAATTCAAATATAGAAACCTTCTCATTCTCAGCAATATACTCGCCAACTTTACTAAGTCCAGTATCTTCAAAATTTGTTATTTTCATGAATACTCCTCATCGTTTAAAATAATATAACTATTTTTACTTAGTATTAAATCTATATTCAATAATTAAATCTCTATACGGAATAACTGTAAAAAGATATTTTCTCACTTTAGATTTATATAATTTAACACCATCTTCTTCTTTTATTATTTTAATAGCAACAACCCTAAAGGAAAGAATATTATTGTCATATACAAAGCCGTCATACTTTTCATCAACAGTCTGGTATATTCCTTTTATTACATTAGCTTCTTCAAAATTCGTTGCCTTATACTCATCAAATAAGTACGATTTCATAACCAAGACAACAAATAGTATGGGAATTACTATTAAATATAATTTTTCTCTTTTTCCAATTTTCATATTAGCTCTTCGCTTTCTTCAATTATTTTTATAGATAATTCAATTATTTGGTTCAATCTAGAAATGTCATCCTTTAGGTATAGCCAACCTATAAGAGCTTCAAATCCTGTTGCTAATTTATAATCTACTAAAGAAGCGTTTTTAGCAGGAGTCGTAGTCTTTTGATTTCTACCTCTTTTAATTATTCTTATTTCTTCTTCACTCAAAAATTCAGTTATTCTTTTTACAATTAGAGCCTGAGATGGTGCTTTAACAAATTTTACAACCATTTTATTTATTTTATTTACATTCGCTTTAGATTTTGAAACCATGTAACTTTTAATAAACAAATCAAATATTGAATCCCCTATATATGCTAACACAAGAGGATTCATCATTTTTAAATCATTTTCGCTAACATTTAATATGTTGATTTTTTTTATAAACTCTTCCATTAATGCACATCCAAAACTATTATTTTTTTGACCATTTTACCCCATCCTTAGTATCTTCAAGAACAATACCTTTTTCAAGGAGCATATCTCTTATTTCATCAGCTAATTTAAAGTTTTTATCACTTCTAGCCTTCTGTCTTTCTTCAATCATTTTTTCAATATCGAGTTCTAAATTTTCTTTTTCTTTCACTAAAATTCCAATTACACCTGATAATTCAATTAGTAAAGATAAAGCTCTTTCAAGTAAATCTTTTGAGGAATTACTATCAACTACAGTATTTATATCTTTAACTAATTCAAATATAACTGATATACCATCAGCCGTGTTAAAGTCATCATCCATCACTTCAATAAATCTATCTTTATGTTTATTAAAATCCAAAAGTTTTAAATTTTCAGCTTCAGTCATTTTTAAGTTTCTAGCATTTTCCAATAGATATTCCAAATTTTCTTTTGCATTATAAAGCCTATTAAGACCATTTTCAGATTGAATAATCAATTCTTTGGAAAAATTAACTGGATTTCTATATTGAGCAGATAATAGAAAAAATCTAACTACTTCAGGATTATATTCCTTTAAAATATCTCTAACAGTAAAAAAATTACCCTTAGATTTAGACATTTTTTTATTATCAATATTTATATATCCATTGTGCATCCAGTAATTAACGTACTTCTTATCAGAAAACGATTCACTCTGTGCTATTTCATTTTCATGATGGGGAAATATTAAATCGTGTCCACCAGCATGAATATCTACCGTTTCACCTAAATACTTAGTACACATCACAGAACATTCAATATGCCACCCTGGTCTACCTTCACCCCAAGGACTAGTCCAAGAAGGTTCCCCTTCTTTCTTTTTCTTCCATAGCACAAAATCTATTGGATTTTTCTTAATAGAATTTAATTCAACTCTAGAACCAACTTCAAGTTCTTCTATACTCTGACCCGAAAGCTTACCATAACTTGCAAATGTTTTAATGTCAAAGAAAACATCCCCATCAACTACATAAGCGTGACCTTTTTCTATAAGAACTTCTATAAATTTAACTATATCGCTTATCGTTTCAGTAACTTTAGGATGTACATCTGCTCTTTTAATACCTAAAGAATCCGCATCTTTAAAATACTCTTCTATATATTTTTCACTAATTTCTTTGCTAGTCACATGTTCTTCATTAGCCTTTTTTATGATTTTATCATCTACATCTGTAAAATTTTGAACATATGTCACTTTATATCCACGATACACTAAGTATCTTCTAAAAGTATCAAAAATCATAAAAGGTCTAGCATTACCTATATGAAAATAATTGTATACCGTTGGACCACATACATACATTTTTACTTCACCCGGAATAAGTGGAACAAATTCCTCTTTTTTTCTTGTCATGCTGTTATATAGCTTCATGTTTCACCTTCCTTTATATCAATACTTCTATTTTTTACAATAATTTTCTAAAGTATAATCAATTCTTTTTATAACTAATTCTTTACCCATTACAATAAGTGATTTTACTAAATCCGGACCATGACTTTGACCAGAAAGAGCTACTCTAGTAGGCATAAATAAATTTTTACCCTTTATACCTGTTTCCTTTTGCACCATTTTCATAACTTTTTTTGCAAATTCTTCATTAATTTCATCTGTTTCGTTTACTTTAGTTTTAAATACTTGAAGCATATCATAAACATGTTCAAGTTCTATCATTTCTCTCGCATCATCATTTTCAATTTGAACAGCTTCTCCACTAAATCTTTTAGAAAACTCAGGGATTTCGCTTAACATATTTATATATTCTCTAGATAAATCTACCACTAGCTTTATCCATTCTTTTTTATCGTTAACATCTTTTTCTTTAATAATTCCTTGTTCTATAAAAAACGGAGTTGATAATTCGCTTAGTTCATCCAAATCTTTTTCTTTTATATAATGTGAATTTACCCAATTAAGTTTATTAACATCAAAAACTGATCCACTTTTAGAAACTCTTTCAAATGAAAAAGATTCCGCCATTTCATCAACCGTCATAATTTCTTTATTATCTTCCGGACTCCATCCAAGTAAAGCAATGTAATTTATAAGTGCTTCTGGCAAATAACCCTTCTTTTCAAAATCACGTACTGCAACATCACCTTGTCTTTTAGAAAGTTTCTTCTTATCAGAATTGAGAATATTTGGAAGATGAACATATGTTGGCACGTCCCATCCAAAAGCTTCATATAAATAAACATGTTTCGGTGTAGACGAAAGCCATTCCTCACCCCTAATTACATGAGTAATTCCCATAAAATGGTCATCAACAATAACAGCTAAATGATAAGTTGGAAATCCATCCGTTTTTATTAAAACTTGGTCATCAACATCATTTGTATTAAAAGTAACTTTTCCTCTAACCGCATCTTCAAAAGATATATCTGTGTTTTCAGGTAATTTTAATCTAACAACATATTCTTCGCCATTTTCAATTCTCTTAAGTGCATCTTCTTTAGATAAGTCTCGACAATGACCATCATATTTTGGTGTCAAGCCCTTTTGTTTTTGATCCGCACGTACTTCATCTAATCTTTCTTTTGAACAGAAACAATAATATGCTTTATTTTCATCAATAAGCTTATTTACATATTCATTGTACATATCTAATCTTTCAGATTGTATATAAGGACCATATCCACCTTTTTGAACAATTTTACCATTTTCTATAAATGGTCCTTCAGTGTGCATAACACCTGCCCACTTCATAGCTTCAATCATGTTTTCAATTGCACCTTCAACATATCTAGTTCTATCAGTATCTTCAATTCTTAATAAATATGTACCTTCATTTTTTTTTGCAAATAAATAATTATATAAGGCCGTTCTTAAACCACCTATATGAACCCATCCTGTTGGACTAGGCGCAAATCTTACTCTTACTGACATATATACCTCCTGAAATATTAATATATAAATTCATTCCATCATATTTATTAGTAACTATCAGTGTTAATATTATCATATTTAAGAGTACTTTAAAAGAAAGCGAAAGTAAATTTATCATTACTTTCTATTAATTTTTTTGCAATTTTATAAATTACACACTTTTTACACATTTATAATTTATTTATCACATATATTGAGATTAAACTATGAATATAGAAACAGCAAATGAGTTGTTTTAAAAAAATATTTATTCTAAGGAGGAATTAAAATGTTAAACAAATTTTCGAAGGTATTATTAATAGGTTCACTTTCCCTTATGATTGCAACACCTTTTACTTCATTTGCAGATGACAATGAAGTGCCTACACAAGATCGAACAAATATTGAGCAGCACTCTCAAAGAGAAATGGTTAACCCATTTAGAAATCCAAAAGGTGGACAAAACCCTAAATTATCTAGGGAAGACAGAGAAGCAAAACGACTTGAAACAATTTCAAATTTATATCCAGAAATTCTTGATGATGTAACGGCACTTGATAATGAGCATAAGGCGATACACGAAGACTTAAAAGCACAAAACGAGGAAATGAAAACTTATAGAAAAGATACTCTTGCATCAAAAAAAGATGAAAGAAAAACTTTTATTGCAGATTTAAGAGAAAAAATTAAAAATGGCGAAATAACAAATGAAGAAGCAGCTACAGAATTTGATAGCTACATCGCTAAAATAAAAGAAGAAAGAGAAACTCTAAATTCTTTCAAAGAAGAATACAAAACTCAATTCAATTCTTTAAAAGAACAATCAAAACTTAATAGAGAAAATAGAAAAGCATTAAGAGAAGAACTAAATGTAACTATAAAAAATAATGATTCCGAAGGCTTTAAAGTAATATTTGATAAAATGATTCCACTTTTTGAAGAACACATTAATCTTGATAATCAAAGATATGAATTAAAAGCAAAAATGTTTGAAGAGTTAAAAAACTTATTTTAAATAATAAAATATTAGCTTCAACAGATTTTTTGCAACAGTTGAAGCCACCAAAACACATATAATCTTCCCAAGAAGTTGCCACTATATTAAAGTGCAACTTCTTTTTTCTAGCAACTAATAAATTTATTTGTGAGAAAGAAGAATAACTATTTTCTTATAAGTATATTAATTAACAATGCTATTTTCAAAACATTCATAAGACGATTTATATAATATACGTTCATAATAATCTTTCGAATTTTCATCAATATTATCATGACCTTTTTGAATTAATACTTTTAAAATAGGCAAAAGCTGAAGTGCATATAGCTTCTTTGACACAATAGGATCTACTCCCGGCCATGCGTTGCAACTAACAACAACTCTTCTAAACTTAGTACTTGCTATTTCACTAATTTTTTCATACGCTTTATCATCAATTTCAAATACAGTTTGATCTAAATCACCTGTGGGTATTCCCTCAATAGCTTTTACTTGAAAAGATTCTATGTCAAAATCATAAGGGTCTGCAGTTATATCTAAAATTACGGCATATTCTGACAATTCATTAATCATAACATTAGAGATAATGCTCTTAGAAGTATCGTCCCTTGATGAAGCATCAACTAATATATCAGTACTTCTTAATTCGTTTTTTAAAATATTTTCGTTTGAAGTAATGCTTCTAGTAAACATGGTTATTTTTAAACCATTATAATTCGAAATACTTTTCATTCTTTCATTAGATAAATTTTTAAAAGCTTTTGCAACGGCTAAACCAATATCTCCAACGCCAATTACTGAAACATTAATAGGTTTATCATTATTCACTTTCATTTGAACATTTTTTTTCTCTAATTCATTAAGAGCAATGTTAGCGCCATTAAAAGCCGTTCCATAACTATTAACAACAACTCTTTTACCATGATCATCTACCATAGAATCCATAGAAAATGCAGAAATTCCCAGTTTTTTTATAAACTTATTTCGTCTTTCTCTAGTATGGTAGTGAAGCATAGAAATTAACACAGAACCTTTTTTCATATTATTAAGCTCATATTCTTCTGGAGTTCTTAGTACAATTACAACATCTTTTGAGAATATATCTTTTCTAGAAGAAAATTTAATTTCATTATTTTTTTCTAAATAATCTTCTTCAGTAAATCCTAATTTACTTCCATAACCACTTTCTAGCCAAATATTAACATCACATTCTTTGAGTTCTTCAAAAAAGTCTGGCAAAAAAGCCCTCTTTTCATTTATTTCCTTATTCATTTTAAGAAATCCGAAATTCTTCGTCATTAAATTCCCCCTTGATTGAAATCCTATGTTTGCTTCAATCATCCTTTTTATTTTATTGTATCACACATTTTCATTTTTTACGTTTTATTAATATATCAACAATATTTTAAAAAAAAGTTTAAACTTTAATATATAAAGTTTAAACTTTTTACTTTGACATTTTTAATTATTCTTCATTAATAAAACTACTACCTTTCTCAATAACCATATCCATTTTTTTCATAATAAACTCATAGCCATGTGGTCCATGAGGAATTGTACACTCCGAACAATCTTTAATTCCATGAGTTATTTTATAATTTCCACCACATTTATCTCCTAACATATATAGCGGACAATAACAAAATAAACAATTGAATTTCTCCGAATTTTCCGTTTTATGACATGGGAAAAATTCGCATTTTGTATTTTGAACAAACTTGTAATTTGTACTCAATTAAAACACTCCCTACTATATTATTTTGATTTTTATCTTATGCTAATTTTTAATACGATTTAGCTAAATATACCATATATTTTGCAGGTTTCCCGCAGAACTGACAAACACTACCTAAATTTTCTTCTTCAAATGGAATACATCTTATTGAAACACCAGTTTCGTCTTTAATTTTTTCTTCACATTCTCTTTCTCCGCACCACATACCTTTTGCAAAACCTGGAGTTTCTTCCATCTTAACTTTAAAGTCTTCATAGTCTGTAAAGGTAAATGTTTTTTCATCTCTCATTCGAGTCGCTTTTGTAAGCATGTCATTATGAACTGTTTGAAGAAGTTCTTTAACAGTATTACCAAACCCTTCTAAAGATATAGGTTCTTTTTCAAAATTATCACGTCTCGCTACCATCGCTACATTATTACTAATATCTCTTGGTCCTATTTCAATTCTAAGAGGCACACCTTTCATTTCATATTGATTAAATTTCCAACCGGCAGAATAATTTGCATTATCATCTAATTTAACCCTAATTCCAAGCACTTCTAACTCTTTCTTTATCTCATTAGCTTTTTCAAGAACGCCTTCTTTTTTCTGTGCGATTGGTATAATCACAACTTGAATTGGTGCGACAAATGGCGGAAGAACCAATCCTCTATTATCACCATGAACCATTATTACTCCACCAATCAATCTAGTTGAAACTCCCCACGAAGTATGGAAAGGGTATTCAATTTCTCCTGTCCTACCTTGAAAATTAATATCAAAAGCTTTAGCAAAATGCTGAGCTAAATTATGCGATGTTCCAGATTGAAGCGCTTTACCATCATGCATTAAAGCTTCTATAGTATAAGTAGCTTCAGCTCCAGCAAATTTTTCTTTTTCTGATTTTTTACCAACTATCATTGGAATTGCTAATAAATTTTCAGCCATATCTTTGTATACATTAAGCATTTGAAGCGTCTCTTTTTCAGCTTCTTCTTTTGTTTCATGTAGCGTATGACCTTCTTGCCATAAAAACTCAGATGTTCTAAGGAATGGTCTAGTTGCTTTTTCCCATCTAACTACTGAACACCATTGATTATAAAGATAAGGAAGTTCTCTGTAAGACGTAAGCCATTTTGAATACATTTCACAAATAATAGTTTCTGAAGTTGGCCTAATACATAAACGTTCAGCTAATTTATTTTCTCCACCATGAGTAACCCAAGCCACTTCTGGAGCAAATCCTTCTACATGCTCTTTCTCTTTATTAAGAAGACTTTCAGGAATAAGAAGTGGAAAATAGCAGTTTTCGTGACCAGTTTCTTTAAATCTTTTATCTAAAAACGACTGAATATTTTCCCAAATTGCATAACCATATGGTTTTATTACCATAAATCCTTTTACAGGCGAATAGTCAACCATATCTGTTTTTTTTATTACATCCGTATACCACTGTGGAAAATCATCTTCCATTTTAGTAATATCTTTTACAAAATCATTATTTTTCTTAGCCATTTTTACCTCCTACATAAACAATCGGACAAATCTAAAAATAAAAAAACTTTCAACCTTATACTTATTTGTATAGAGGCGAAAGTTCGCGGTACCACTCTAATTAATGTATTTAACATCATCTTTAGTAGCTATAACGGGCTTAACCGTACGCTTTTAACGTATACTCAAAGGTAGGTTCACTATAGTTTCATCAAGAAGTTTTTCAGCCCATGAACTTCATTCTCTTATGAATTCCCTATAATTACTATTCTTATCAATATATTATCTAAAATATGAGTCAATTATAACAATCCCTAGCATTTTGTCAAGAGTAATATATTGACAATTTATTAGCCTTATAAAAACTACAGCTAATTTATCCGATGCCTTAGAGTTCTAATACCCCCACTTCTTAAAAAAGAGGGGGATAAAGAACTCTAAAAAGACCCTGGATTATGTTTTCTAAGATTCAGTGGGAGTAAAAACTCCCTCTGAATCCAAGAAATTCATTTATCTAGCTCTTATAACAAAGAGAAACCGCGCTAGAACCAATACCTTCGCCCTTACCTTCGAACCCTAATTTTTCTGTTGTAGTTGCCTTAATGTTTATTAATGAAACATCAATATCTAATTCTCCTGCTATATTCTTGCGCATATCATCAATAAATTCTTTTAATTTTGGCTTTTGAGCAATTACCACTGAATCAATATTGATAATCGTAAAACCTTGGTTTCTAATTAATTTACCTACTTCATTTAATAGTTTTAAACTTGAAATACCTTTATATTTTAGATCAGTATCAGGAAAATATACACCAATATCTTTAAGACCAGAAGCTCCAAGTAGCGAATCCATTATAGCATGAACAAGCACATCTGCATCAGAATGGCCAAGAAGTTTATAATCATATGGAATTTTTACTCCACCTAAAATAAGACCATCGCCTTTTACTAATTTATGCACATCATATCCGTTACCAACTCTTAAGCCTAGAATCGCTGCGTTTTCCATATTACACCTCCATTTCTATTATAGCTTTTGCAAAAAATCGATCTTCCTCTGTAGTAACTTTAATATTACTGTAATATCCCTCTACAACGTTAACATTATAGCCATAATGTTCCATTAGAGATGCATCATCTGTAGCACTTACATCTTCTCTAATCGACTTCTCATACACTTCTTTTATTGTATCAAATTTAAAAATCTGCGGAGTCTGCGCCATCCAAAGTTCAGATCTATCTAATGTTGAAATTACTTCACTTTCTCTAACTATTTTTATTGTATCTTTAGACCTAACTGCAACAATTGCAAAATCATTTTCAATTGCCTTCTCCATTGTTTCTATAATTATATTTTTTTTAATAAATGGCCTTGCACCGTCATGAACTATAACAAAATCAATATTTTTGTCGACTTTTTTTAATGCATTATATATAGAATCTTGTCTTTCCTTTCCTCCGAGCACATATTTTATATTCACTTTATTAATATAGGATAAAGCTCTCTTAATAAATTCTTTATCTTCTTCTCTTACTAAAACAATTATTTCCTTTATTTCATCAATATCAAGGAAAGATTCAATCGTTCTTTGAATAATCATTTTATCGTTAATTTCAATAAATACTTTGTTTTTACCAGCATTCATTCTCTTACCACTTCCAGCAGCTGCAATAATTAATGAAAATCTTTCTTTCATAACAACCTCCATATATACCAAAATTCTAAGGTCTCTAAAAAAATTAAAGAGCTTTTTCAATAAAGAAAAAGCTCTCATTTACTATTTTGGTTTAGCAAAAATCATTCTACCAGCAGCTGTTTGTAAAACACTTGTTACAACTACATCCATAGTAACATTGATTTTTTTCTTCGCACCTTCAACAACAATCATTGTACCATCATCTAAAAATGCAATACCTTGATTAGATTCCTTTCCTTCTTTAATAATTGTAACAACCATTTCCTCTCCAGGAAGAAGTACTGGTTTTACAGCATTAGCAAGCTCATTAATATTTAAAACTGTAACTCCTTGAAGTGATGCAACTTTATTTAAATTGTAATCATTGGTTACAACTACACCATTCATTTCCTGTGCTAATTTCAATAATTTTATATCTACTTCATGAACATCATCAAAATCATTATCAACGATCCTTACTTCAATATCCATTTCTTGCTGAATGGTTTTTAATATATCAAGTCCACGTCTGCCTTTGCTTCTTTTTAAGCTATCTGAACTATCAGCAATATGCCTTAATTCTTTCAAAACAAATTCTGGAATTATAAGTGCTCCTTCTATGAAATTTGTTTTACATATATCTGAAATTCTTCCATCAATAATTACGCTAGTGTCAAGTATTTTAGGTTTGGCTCCACTACTCTTACCATGTGTATTTTTATGCGAAGTATTCTTTTTAAAAACATCCGGTAGTTTATTTAAATCACTAATGCTTTTTGTTGATATGGCTATACCTAAATATCCTAAAAAACCATAAACTGCAACAGTAAGAATTGTTCCAAGTATCTTTATAGGAATTAATCTAAAAACCGGACTTATTAGATAAGCAATAATTAACCCAATTATTAACCCAACAGAACCTATCACAACTTGACCAACAGGAACTTTACCAAGTTCTACTTCAACTTTATTAGTAATTTCAATCGAAACATTAGTAATTTTTGGTGATAAAAAATAAAATATAAGTCCAAATAAAATTGCAAACACACTACCAACAATCAATCCCAGCACTTCATCATTAGAATTATAATTTAAAGCTAAACCAATAGCATTAACTTTAAAGAGCATTGAACTAATAGCATATCCAAAAAATAAACCAAAAATTACAAGTGTTACTTTAGTAATCCTTTTTATCATATTTTCACCTCCTTCTATTCCTCTGTAATATTTATAAATAAATTTCTTGGATTCAGAGGGAGTTTTTACTCCCACTGAGTCTTAGAAAACATAATTCAGGGCCTTTTTAGAGTTCTTTATCCCCCACTTTTTTAAGAAATGGTGGTATTAGAACTCTAAGGCATCGGATAAAATTAATATACCATATTACTAAATATTAGTGAAACTAATTCAGCGTTTTGTAATTATAATTTAATTGTTTAGTCATTATGAAAGTAAACTCAAAAATCAGCCAGAAAACGAAATTGTTTTCTAGCTGATTTTTTATAATAAAGTTATCTTTTTAAATATGATTTTATGATTTTTTCAAGTTCTTTCTCGTCGTAATCAGATGCTAGTACCAATTCACTAATCAATATTTGTTTAGAATTTGTCATCATTTTTCTTTCGCCAGTAGAAAGACCTTTTTCATTATCCATAATTAATAAATCTCTTACAACTTCAACTACATCAAAAATATTTCCGCTTTTAACTCTTTCCATATTAGCTCTATATCTTCTGTTCCAATTTTGAGGCATATCAGATATTTCTTTTAATAGCAAGTCTAATACACTTTGTACTTCAGATTCACCAATAATAGGTCTTAAACCAATATTTTCAATATTATCAACAGGAAGCATAACCTTCATATTTTTAAGTGGTAATCTCAATATAAAATACTCTTTAATCTCACCTAGTATCTCTTTTTTTTCTATACTTTCAATAATACCCGCTCCGTGCATAGGATATACGACTTTATCACCAATTTTAAACATAATTATACCTCCTAATTTACAATACAATCTTAGTATAAATCATATTCCAAGTATTGTCAAGTGTGTAAACAAAAATGATATCATATGTAATTATTAAAGTCAAATATTTTAGAAAAATAATTATATTTGAATTTTCAAAATATTGTGTTAAAATTATCGTAGAACTACATAATTATACATTATTCGAAGCATATGGGGTGATAAAATGAAAAAAACAGATTTAAAGAAATTTCAAGAAACAGTAGATGACGTTTTAATTAGACACGTAAGCATACTTGATGTAGTAACTAAGTTACAAGAATCTGGAGCAAAAGTTAATCGCTCAACTATTAAAACGATAACTAGTTGTGGATGCATAAAACTTAATACAACTTCATTAGACAAGAAAGTTCCTAGCGATATGGACTATGAAGAACTAAAAAATTACAAACTCACACATACAGATGGGGATGTTTGTCCAGTCTGCAAGGAAAAAATAGAACAAGAAATTGGAAATCATCTATTTTACTTATCTGCACTCTGCAATCATTTTAATTTGGATTTAGAAGATATTTTAGATAAAGAGTACAATAGAATATCTACGCTTGGAAAATTTTCATTATATTAATACTATAAAAAAGAACTTAAAATTAAGTTCTTTTTTTTTTAGAAAATTATTGAAAATGCCTCTTCTATATTTGAAACTCCATATACATTTAAACCCTTTGGAATATCTACTCCTTCTAAATTACTTTTAGGAACTATACAATTTGAAAATCCTAATTTTCTTGATTCGTTTAACCTTTGTTGTATGTGATTAATAGCCCTAACTTCTCCAGTTAAACCAACTTCACCAAACACTACAAAAGATCTATCCACTTCAACATTTCTAAAGCTTGATGTTATCGCTATTGCAATTGCCAAATCAACAGCAGGCTCATTTAATACAATTCCACCTACAACATTTACATATCCATCTTGATCATTTAGCATAAGACCAACTTTTTTTTCTAAAACAGCCATAATCATAACTATTTTATTATAATCTACACCAATAGCCATCCTCCTAGGCGTTCCAAAATTAGAACTTGAAATAAGAGCTTGAATTTCAACCAACACAGCTCTCGTTCCCTCAATAGTTGCAACTGTAATTGATCCCGCAACATTTTTGTGCGAATTACTTAAAAATAACTTTGATGGATTTTTAACTTCAGTAAGTCCATTTCCCATCATTTCAAATAAACCAATTTCATTGGTAGAACCAAATCTATTCTTTACTGCTCTAAGAATCCTATATATATTAGATTTTTCTCCTTCAAAATACAAAACAGTATCTACCATATGTTCTAATACTTTAGGTCCAGCGATAGATCCGTTTTTTGTAACATGACCTACAATAAACGTTGCCACACCTTGTCCTTTCGACACTCTCATTAAATCATTTGTAACTTCTCTCACCTGAGAAACGCTTCCTGGAGATGATGATATTTTAGGGTCATAAACAGTTTGAATCGAGTCAATAATTAAAACATCTGGCTTAATTTCATTAATATTTTTAATAACTACATCCATATTATTCTCTGACATTATATAAATATCTTCGCCACTAATTCCAAGTCTATCTGCCCTAAATTTAATTTGCTTCATCGATTCTTCTCCAGAAACATAAAGAACAGTTTTCCTATTATTAGAAACATTACTCGCAACTTGAAGAAGTAAAGTTGACTTACCTATTCCAGGATCCCCTCCAACCAAAACTAAAGATCCTTTTACGATTCCGCCCCCTAAAACCAAATCCATTTCAAATATACTTGTTGTAAACCTATCTTCTTTAACAATACTCACATTTGAAAGCTTAATAGGTTTATCATTTTTCACATTTATATTTTTAAAATTTTGAGGGTTATTTTCTAAAATTTCTTCAACAAACGAGTTCCATTCATTACACTCTGGACACTTCCCCATCCATTTTGGTGCTATATATCCACAATTTTGACATACATATTTTGATTTAACCTTCGCCATTTTTCACCTCAACATCAAATTTAAGTTCATTGTTTACTAAACTTACTTTCAAAATATCTCCTTCACTAAGCAATTCATTTAAAATCATTTCAGTAATTTTATTTTCTAAATGCTTTGCAATAATTCTTTTTAGAGGTCTTGCCCCATATATATCACTAAATCCAATATCTCCAATATATTTTTTTGCTTCATTCGTTATAAACATGATTATTTTTAGTTTTTCAACTCTTTCAACTAAATCTGCTAATAATATATTTGTAATTTTATAAATATCATTAATTTTTAATTTTTTAAATACTACTATATCATCAACTCTATTAATAAATTCTGGTTTAAAAAACAATTTTAATTCTTCAAACATAATCTGTTTCATATTTTCATAACCTTTGCTATTTATATCTTCCATAAAACCTAAAAACTTCTTATTTGCAAATTTTTCTGCTCCTAAATTTGATGTCATAATAATAACCGTATTTTTAAAATTTATTTTTCTACCTTTAGCATCCGTCAAAATACCATCATCTAAGATCTGAAGAAGTATATTAAAAATATCTTTGTGTGCTTTTTCTATTTCATCAAAAAGAATCACAGAATACGGTTTTAATCTTATTATTTCTGTTAACTGTCCTCCTTCTTCATGACCTTGATATCCAGGTGGTGATCCAATTAGCTTTGAAATAGTATGACTTTCCATATATTCTGACATATCAACGCGAATTAAGCTATTCAAACTTCCAAATAGTATTAGCGTCAAAACTTTAGATAACTCAGTTTTGCCAACCCCTGTAGGTCCAAGAAAAATAAATGATCCTATTGGTCTATTTGGACTCGAAAGTCCTATCCTTGATCTTTTTATTGAACTAGCAATTGATTTGATTGCATCGTCTTGTCCAATAATTTTTTCTTTAATTAATATTTCAAGATTTTTAAGTTTCTCTGTTTCCTCTTCTTCGAGTTTACTTACAGGAATAGCTGTCCACTCAGAAATTATTTTTTCAATATCGTTTGCATCAACTTTAATGTATTTTTCTTCTTTTACAACTTCATCAAGCTTAAATTCTTCTATTTTTTCAATAACATTTCTTTCCTCATCTCTAAGAATAGCCGCTTTTTCAAAATCGTACATTTTAATTGCATTGCCTTTTTCTATTCGAATTTCTCTTAGTTTATTTTCATAAATGATTGTTTTATTATTAGTCTCATTAAATTCCATTCTTTTTTTTGCAGCAGCTTCATCTAAAACATCAATCGCTTTATCTGGTAAAAATCTATCATTGATATATCTACTTGATAAATTAACTGCTAAAACAATTGCCTCTTTAGTAAATCTAACTCTATGGTGATTCTCATATCTTTCTTTTAACGTAAAAAGTATTTCTATAGCTTTGTTTATTTTAGGTTCATCTATCAAAATAGGTTGTAGTCTTCTTTCAAAAGCACTATCTCTTTCTATATATTTTTTATACTCACTTATTGTTGTCGCACCAATTATCTGCAATTCACCTCTTGAAAGAGATGGCTTTAAAATACTAGAAGCATCAACTGCACCTTCAGCACCACCCGCTCCTACAATTGAATGAATTTCATCGATAAACAATATAACGTTATTTGCCAATTTTACTTCCTCAAGAATCCCATTTAACCTTTTTTCAAATTCTCCCCTGTATTTGCTACCCGCTACTACGTTAGAAATATTAAGTGATAAAATTCTTTTATTTTTTAATATTTTAGGCACTTTACCGCTTACAATTTTCTTAGCCAAACCTTCTACTAAAGCTGTTTTACCAACTCCAGATTCTCCAATTATACAAGGATTTTTTTTCGTTCTTCTTAATAGCACTTGAATAATTCTTTTAATTTCATCATCTCTACCAACGACTGGATCTAACCTATTATCTGCAGCATATTTAGTAATATCAATTGCATATTTGTTTAAGTTAGTATAATTACTATCATTTTCTTTAACATCATTCATTTTTATTTTCTTGTTCTTAGATAAATTCATTCTAAATTCTTCAAAATTATTTATTTTACTTTCCATTATTTCTTCTAAAATTGATTCTCTTTCATAGCTTATACTATAAGCTATATCTTCAACTTGTACTTCTTTTTTCCCTAGTAACAGCGAATGTTTATAACTTCTTTCTAAACATTTCATCGCACGCGGTGTATAACCATCAACATAACTTTCAACTTTTCCTCTTCCAACTTTTTTAATAATTTCCATCCTTGTGCTCTCTAAATTAAAACCATAATTCTTAAACAAGTCATATACCGAGCCATTTTCAATTTTTAGTATTGCAAGAAAAATATGTTCAACTCCCACGTAATAGTGATTTAATAAATTCGCCTCTTCAAACGATGCATCCAAAATTTCTCTTGCATTTTTAGAAAATTTATTAAAAAAAGACATCTTATCCTCCAGTTATTTTAATTTTTTTCTTTTAATCACCAATAAAACATTTCTTTATTTTTTTCGATCTAGTATATTCAATATCATTTTTACTAATTACTTTTTTCTCCGGTTCTAATAAATAATTATCGCTAATTTCAAATACTACTTTATCTAAATAATTTTCATCAACATCATTAAAGAATCCATATGAAATACCAAGTTTAATTAGCGAAATATATTTTATTGCTTCCTCATATTTAATGAGAGTTGCATGCTTAAGCAAACCATATGCTCTTTTAATATCATTTTCTAAAACTCTTATTCTTGAATTAATAAGAGTCTCTCTTGCCGCCACTTCTTTACTTATAATTTCACGTGATAAATCCTTTAAAAGTTCAACAATTTCTTTTTCAGATACTCCTAATGTAAATTTATTAGAAAGCATATAGTAATGCGATTCGCTTATATCGTTTTCTTTTAAAATATTTTCAAAATTATATCCTATTTGAATTAATGCATCTCTAAGTTTGTCTATATATCCAATAATAGAAAGTGCAGGAAGATGAAAAACTAAATTCGATCTAAAACCTGTTCCTACATCCATTAACGACGAAGTTAAAAAACCATATTTCCCATCATAGGCATATTTAATTTGTTCTGATATTTTATCATCTATTTTGTCAATAATCGAGTAGCACTCATCTAATTTATTTCCTAAAGCACTGGACATAATCTTAATGTGATCTTTAAAGTTAACAAAAATTGCTACGCGTTTTTGTTCGTTAATATATATCCCTCTTGCAATATTAACATTATTGGCTACGTATGTTTTTTCCATAAAAACATCTAAACACCTATCAATTTTTTTCTTTTCTCGTATCGCAACGAGTTCAAAATCATTAATAAGTTCTGATTCATAAATTCCTTTATAAATTTTTGAAAAACTTTCTTTTGCGTTTTTTTCATTTAAAGCTATAACAAATGGAAATTCATCAATGTTTCTTATGTATTTAGCTTGAGAAAAAATTATTAAATTGTCTGTTAAATATTCCTTAGATATTTTTCTTATTTTATAGTCATTCATGTCTTTTACCATCCTCTAAAGCTCTAATACTATCTCTGATTTTTACAGCTTCTTCAAACGCCTCTATATTAATAGCTTTTCTAAGTTCTTTTTTTAATAAGTCAATCTCTTTATTAATATCAACTTGCTGAGAAAATTCACTTGGTGTTTTCCCTAAATGAAAATTTTCTTTTTGAATTGTACTAATTATTTTTTGAAACTTTTCATCAAAAGTTTTATAACAATTTGAACAACCAACTAATCCTATTTCTTTATACTTAGCATATGTTATACCGCATTTTGAGCATTTAGTCATAACAATATAATTCACCTTTAAAGGCGAAGAATTAATAGATTCCATGAGAGACGATATCATTTTATCCTTAGAAAATGGAGTATCATAATCAACTTCATCTAATAATTTAGCACAAGATTCACAATAAAATAAATCATATTTTTCATCATTAATAACTTTATTAAAATGGATAGTTGCTTCATTTATTTTACATTTTTCACACTTCATTTTTACACCTTCTTAAGTTTACTCTTCATTTTATTTGTTAACTCTATTATACGTTCAATATAAATTAATGCAATAAAATAAGTAGCCCGAGAGATTACTACTCAATGAGATTACAATCAATTTCATTAAATAATAAATATCTCAGGCTAAAATTCAACTTTACTTAATCATTATTCTTCATCATTTGCTTTTTTTATAACTTTTAAAGCTATCGGCATTGGTACTTCATCATATCTTTCAAAATCCATCATAAAGAATCCTCTAGCTTGCGTCATACTCCTTAATTCTGTAGCATATTTAAACATCTCAGCTTGAGGAGCTTCTGCTATTACCTTTTGAAATCCTTTTTCGTGTGGTTCCATACCTAAAATTCTGCCTCTTCTTTTATTCATGTCACCCATTATATCACCCATGTATTCATCAGGGATATATATTTCAACTTTCATTATTGGTTCGAGTAGTACAGGTTTTGCTTGTTCCATACCTTTTCTAAAAGCATGAATTGCAGCCATTCTAAATGCCATTTCATTTGAATCTACTGGATGATACGAACCATCTATAAGAGTAGCTTTAACGTTTACAACTTTAAATCCAGCAAGAATACCTTTTAACATTGCTTCCTTTAATCCTTTTTCAACAGCAGGTACATATTGTCTTGGCACAGAACCTCCAAATATTTTTTCTTCAAAAATAAAATCTTCTTCTGTTGAATGTTCAAATTTAATATGAACATCTCCATATTGTCCCGCTCCACCTGATTGCTTTTTATGTTTACCTTGAACAGTTGCAGAACCTCTAATTGTTTCTCTATATGCTATTATTGGATCTTTTAAATCAACTTCAACACCGAATATATTTTTAAGTTTATTAATGATTACTTGAAGATGCATATTCCCTTGACCACCAATAAGTAATTGTTTAGTTTCTTTGTTTCTTGAAACAATAAATGATGGATCTTCATCTACAAGCTTATGAAGCGAAACACCAATCTTCTCTTCATCATTTTTTGACCTTGGTTCAACCGCAAGATACAAACTTGGTTTAGGAAGATTAATTCCATGATACTTAATCGGAGAAGATTTATCACAAAGAGTATCTCCCGTCACAGCATATTGTAATTTTGATGTTGCTCCAATATCTCCAGCTACAACTTTCTTAGCTACAAGTTGTTCTTTTCCTCTCATTAAAAATAAAGACCCTATTTTTTCGGTTTCTTCTTTATTGGCATTATATATTTCTTGATCTTTGCTTACACTTCCTGAATACACCTTAAATATCGAAATTTTACCTACAAATGGATCTACAATTGTTTTAAATATCAATGCACTGAAAGGTTGACTTTCATCCACTGTACGTTCAATTTCTTCATCAGTTGTAATATCAATTCCTTTGTAAACTCCACCCTGCATATCTTTTGGAGTTGGCATATAATCAAACACCATATTTAGTAAAGTATGTATTCCAACACCTTTAGTAGCTGAACCTATCAATACAGGAACAATCTCTCCTTTAAGGACACCTTTTCTAAGTCCTTCATGAATTTCTTCTGTAGAAAATTCTTCACCTTCAAAATATTTTTCCATTAGTTCTTCATCAGATTCTGCCACCGATTCAATTAACATATCTCTTATAGGTTTCACTTTAGCATCATACTCTTTTGGAATAACACAATCAATGCATTCTTTTCCATTAAATTCTCTACCTTTTAAATCTACTACATTAATAAATCCTTTAAATTCATCATTTGTTCCAAGAGGGATACAAAACGGTGCTATTTTTTTCCCAAATTTTTCTTTTAATTCTCTAATTACTTTTATATAGTCAACATTATCTTTATCCATTTTATTTACAAATATTATTTTGGGCATTTTTCTCTTTTCTGTAAATGTCCATGCTTTTTCAGTTCCAACTTCTATACCCGAACTTGCATCAACTAGTAAAACTGCACCACCGGCAACTCTAAGTGAACTAAACACATCTCCAACAAAATCAAAATATCCTGGTGTATCAATAAAGTTGTATTTAGATTTATTCCATTCAACTGGAATTACAGAAGCACCTAAGGAAAATTTTCTAGAAATTTCTTCTTTATCAAAGTCTGAAACAGTATTTCCTTCTTCTACTTTTCCCATTCTAGTTGTATAATTTAGGTTATATAACATTGATTCTATTAGTGTAGTCTTTCCACTACCACCGTGTCCAAGTAATGCTACATTTCTTATTTGATCTACTTTGTAATTTTCCATAATTCTCCTCCTTAATTTACTTTAGAATATTCGCTGCAATTATATACAAACTTCTGAATATTCCGTTAATTCTTAATATTCTATATTTAATTAAGAATACCTTTTTTATTATCCAATATTTATAATTTTTTTTATAAGAAAAAACCAACTAAAGGCAATAATTTTGCTTTTAGTTGGTCCTCAATTTGTAAGAAATCTAGAATTTAAATTTGTCTGTCTCTTCATTAAGAAGTACAGAAATTTCATTCATTTTTTCTGCTGCTTTAGCAACTTCTTCAACAGCCATAACTTGTTGATCCATTGATGCTGAAACTTCTTCAGATGCAGCTGCTGTTTCCTCAGATACCGCTGAAATATTTCCTATAGATTCAACAATATCGTCTTTATTTTTACTTAAATCCTCAACTGATTCATTAATAACTTCAATTTCATTGAAAATATCACTAATTGATTTGTTAATTGTATCAAACGACAAATTAACTTCATTTACTGCGTCTGATTGTTCCTTTGAAATAATCTTAACTGATTCCATCGAATTAACAGTTTTTGAAGACTCATTTACTATAACCGTTACAATTTCTCTAACTTGATCTGCAGCTCCAGAACTTTCTTCAGCTAATTTTCTAATTTCCTCAGCAACAACTGCAAATCCTCTTCCATGTTCACCAGCTCTTGCTGCTTCGATAGATGCATTTAAAGCAAGTAAATTTGTTTGAACTGCAATCGCACTAATTGTATCTAAAATAGTTTCTATCGATTGCGTTTTACTATCAAGTTCTGCAACCGCTATTTCAATTTCTTTATTTGCTTCATCATTTTGAGTAGTCTTATTTTTAAGTGTTTCGACAGTTTTTATACTTTCATCATTCGCTTTCATAGCAACATTTGCCGATTCTAGCATAATTTTTGATTTTTCCATAAGAACTATAAATTTGTCTGATAAATCTTTTGCAATAATCGAACCTTTTTCTGCATCTTCTGCTTGTTCTGAAGCACCTTTTGCAATATCGTCAACTGTTCTTCCAACTTCATCGGCAGAAGCTGATGTTTCTTCTGAAGTTGCTGCAAGATTTTGTGCTGATTCTGTAACATCACTTGCAATGTCTTTTATTTTTTTCATCATAAAACCTAGTTCTTTGATTGTATCATTTAAAATATCTCCAACTCGACCAAACTCATCTTTAGTTTTTACATCTACTCTTACTGTAAAATCACCATTTTTAATTTTTTCAAGGGCATCAAGAATCTTTTTAATATTTTTTGTAATACTTCCCGCAAAAACAAATGAGAAAAATAATGCAATTACAAGAGTTATTATTCCAATTATTATCAAACTATTCATTATACTAGTTGCATCTACTTGAGTTTCATTTGCATCAAGTGATGCCATAAGTGTCCAGTTAATTGATTCAAGTTTTTTAAATGATGCAAATTTCTTTTTACCATTAAACATATAAGTTAATGGTTCTGTTTTACCTGTCTTTACAGCAGATAACAATTCAGGAATCGGAATTTCTTTTCCTATTAACTTCTTATCTTGATGTGTCATTGTTATCCCTGAATTTGTAAGTAATACAGGATATCCATGTTGACCAATAGTAATTGCTTGAAGTTTATCAGCTAATCCTTTTAAAGAAATATCTAGAGACACTACTCCAACTAATTTCGAACCTTTATAGACTGGTTTTGCAACAGATACTACATAATCTCCAGTACTTGCGTCTGTATATGGATCTGTCCAAACAACTTTATTCGCCTTTACTGCATCTTGATACCACGGTCTTGCAGTAGGATCGTATCCTTCTGGAAGTTCATCTGTTGGCATCATAATCATATCTTTATTAACAGTTCCAATATATGAGTACATAATTCCTGGGCTTGATGCATTTAAATTTTCAAATAATTTATATGCTACTTTATTTGATTCACTACTTCCATCTAAATTTTGAAGAATAGAACTTTTTGCAAGTAATTCAATTTTTTCAGCATAGTTATTTAAATATGTTTCAATATATACACTTGCTTCATCTAAAACTTGATTCGAAGATAATATTAAATTCTTTTCAAATAATGACTTTGCCTTGAAATACGTAAACATACCAACACTAGATATCGTTATTAAAAGAATAACTAAAAACATTGCGAGTAGTTTATTTCTTATACTACCATTATGTTTCTTCTTAATTTGTTGTTTTTCATTTTTTACCATAAAAATCCCCCCTGATTTATTAACTAATTCTTCAACATTATCACTACTTATAAAATCGTACTTGTATATGAATGAAATATGTTGTATTGGAACGGTAGAAACTAGTTATAATAATAATTATAGCATTTTTAGTATAAGTTTTTCAATATATAATTTTTTTAATACTGTATATATTATTTTTTCATTTATCAACTTAATTTTACTAAGTTAATAAATAATCTATCATAAGTTTACCCATTAAATCTTCTATAAAACAAAATAATAGTGCTTTTATTAGCACTATTATTTTAACAAATCTATTATATTGACCTATCTTATAGGACAAGCTCCTGTTTCACAACCTTCATTTCCTATATCGAAATCTATTTCTTCTTTCTCGTATTTAGATATTAAAGAAGGAATAAATGGTTGCATGGCATTTAACTTTTCATAATATTCCTCTTCACTTATAGACTCATAAGGTAATAGCTCGTAAAAACTATCATCTAAAGACAAGAATGAAACCGCCATTACTTCGTCCCAATGTTTCCATACCCACTCTTCAACTTCATCCCATTCATGATTTCTAACATGAATTGTTATCGAACAATTATGGTCAACATAATTATCCATAAATAATTTATAATTTTCTAGTTGTTCAATTGCAGAAACATCATACTTAGTTTTGCCTAGTGGCGATTTAACTGGAAATTCTACAACTTTAGTTGTACACGTTTCAATTTCCTGACCTACTTCTGGGAATACTGGGTAATTAAGTTCCTCACAAACTTTAACTAGTGGATCATCAGCACTTATCCTTACTCTTCTTATATAATATGGCGAATGTGAATAATGTACACCACTTGAAACAGTAGGAAGTTGACTTAAGGTACCCTCTGGTTTAACCGTAGTAACTAGAAGTGGAACAGGTCCTCCAAGCTCCATAGCATACATTTCTGCTTCTTTTTTTGCAACGTCTCTCATTTTTCTAAGTAAGTCTGCCTGTTCTTCTTTACTCATATCTGTGGCATTAACCATATCCTGCCATCCCGTCAATGAGCATCCAAGTAATCTATCTCTTTTTTGAACTGCATCCCATGCAGGAATTTCAAGTTCTACTGTAGTCATTCTGTAACTTGCTCTCGCAGAAAGTCTTTGCGCTTTAAATAATCCATTAGTATCCAAAGAACCATCTTCTTTTACAAAAGCGTAAACATTTAATGTAGTTAAATTACATAAACCTTTATTATCTAAAAGAATTTCTCCACATGGATTTACTCCATTAAAATTCGTCCTTCTTTTTTCTCCAGCTTCTGCGTTTACCCAAGCAGGTTCCCCAGAATACCTCATTCTTTCAATTTGCCAATGCAACCTTTCTCTAGTTGGTTTTTTTGTGTAGTATATAGAATTATTACTCATCTGTCTATGAATAATTTCCTTATCTACTATCCATTTACCCTCTTCTTGCTTATAAAGACTAGTTTTAGCATCAATTGCTTCATTATCATTTTCATCGACTAATACTATTTCAGCCGTTCTTCTTACTCCACCAACAACAACATTTTCACCAATAATATTAGAAATATCTAAACAATCAATTGGTCTTAACTTAATTTTTTTATAAATATCGGTTGCTCCATCTCTAAGTGCTGCTTTCTTGATAGTTCTTGAAATCTTTTCGAACATATTTTTAAGTGAAGTATGACCACTTGCAGTACCACCAAATGAATTTAGTTTTTCACCTTTTGGCCTAACGTGATCATAATCAACAATAATTGTTTTAATATTTCTATATTCATTTGAATAAAGTAATTTAAAGAAGAAATCTAAAGATTGAACCCACCCTTCCTTACTATCACCTACGGTTATTTTTACAGTGTTATTATAAAAGAATTCTAAACTAGTTGAGTCTTCTCTCTCTTTTTTAGGAATTGCAGAATAATCTTTATGAATTAATTCATAATCAGATCTAACTTTTGGCAATTTTTCAACATCTTCTTTTAATATTCTTACTCCTACTCCAGAACCAATCATTAATAGATAAAAAACATCTCTAAATGCCTCAAAATCATTAATTACCTGAAAAGAACAATTATAATTTGCCATAGGATAATCTTTTGCTACAGAAGTGTTTCCTACCCAAAACGTCCTTCCTGAAAGAAATTGTCTTAAATTAAAGATATTATCAAATAAATTTTCCGCTTCTTCTCTTGGTGAATTCGTTAAACTACAATTATATTCAACAGCTCGTCTAACAGTTTCCCACCAATGTTCTCTACGTTTTTCATCAGGAAGCCACCTAGAATACGTTCTATAATAAACAAAATTTCCTATTTGTTTAAGTGGCGAAACCATATGTTTATATGTGCTAATGAATTCGTCAGATAATAATCTCGAATCACCCTTTCTTTTTGAACGAGTTTTATCTTGCTCGTTTCTGTAAATTATATATCTCTTAGCAACATCTTTTCTTGTACTATCCATAAGTTTAATTTCAACTAAATCTTGAATATCCTCTACGCTTACTTCTTCTTTATTTTCTAAAAAAGTAAGTATTTCACTTCCGATTTGATTGCTTAACTTAGAATCGGTTCCATTTTTAGTTTCACTCATAGCATTTTCAATAGCTCTTACAATTTTCTTTACATCAAATTCAACTGATGCATTGTTTCTCTTGATTACCTTTAACAAATAAATTCCCCCTATTTATAATAATTACAACATGTAGTTGATTTTTTATATTTTCACACTATATATTGTATCATTTGATTTAAATATTACAACAGAATAATTTATAAGTTTATTCATAAACAGCAAAAAAACAAATATTTTTGTTGTTTATAAACAATAATATTTGTTTCTTTTCTTTATTTTAAATTACTAATCCTCTAAAACACTCAATTTATATTTTAAATAATTCTGTATTATTAATAATTTTTATTAATTTCTACAAATCTCTTTTAATTATTTCAATAATCTCTTTTATTGTCTCTCCAATATACAATCCATTTCTATATTCTTTCATATTCACAATTCGTTTAACTTGATTTTCTTCATTTTCTAATTCCAAAATTTCTTGCGGCCTTTCAATAAATTGTCCTTTAATTTTGTAGGTATTATTCATAACTATAATAGTAGGTATTTTCACCTCATCTAGTCCTGTTAATTCTTTTATATCATTTTCAAAACCGTTTCTCGGAAGAATTCTAAATTCAATTTTCTTATTAAATTTACTTAATATCTGAAGTGCAGATATATTTACTGTGCAATCTGGACACCATAATTCACCAAACACAAGAATTTTTGTTTTTATATTTAATAATTCTATTTCATTTTTTAATCCTTCATCTATTGAACTATTATCAGAAAACTTCAGCATTATTTCTTTATGCTTACTTTCATCATTTAATATAAACTTCTCAAATTTTATTCCTTTATTGTATAATTTTTTAATCATAATATTTACCTCCAATTTAAAAAATAGTACAAAAATAATAATGCAAGTTTATTTGAAATACTACCCTATTATTATCTTTTTACCCATTTATTTCACTTGTAATCATATTCCCTTTTATGATTACAAGTGAAATAAAAACAGAAAACACATAATTTACAAGCAAGCTTGTATTATGTGTTTTCTGTTTTTTGTTGCACCGCTTTTTTCTTTCGAAAACTAGCAACGACCTACTCTCCCAGGGGACTGCTCCCCAAGTACCATCGGCGCTAAGAAGCTTAACTTCTGTGTTCGGTATGGGTACAGGTGTAGCCTTCTTGCCATCATCACTAGATTCATTTGCTACAATTTACTTCATTCACTGAATTACTCGCAAATTCTATCAAATATATTTGGAATTATTCTTCCAAAACTGCATATGGATTAAACGTTTTTTTCTTGTGGTCAAGACCTCGACCTATTAGTATCTATCAGCTTCATACATTGCTGCACTTTCACCCTAGACCTATCAACCAGATTTTCTACCTGGGGTCTTACTCACTTGAAGTGATGGGAAATCTTATCTTAAGAGGGGCTTCGCGCTTAGATGCCTTCAGCGCTTATCCTTTCCATACTTAGCTACTCAGCTATGCTCTTGGCAGAACAACTGATACACCATTGGTATGTCCATCCCGGTCCTCTCGTACTAAGGACAGATTCTCTCAAATTTCCTGCGCCCACAGCGGATAGGGACCGAACTGTCTCACGACGTTCTGAACCCAGCTCGCGTGCCTCTTTAATGGGCGAACAGCCCAACCCTTGGGACCTAATTCAGCCCCAGGATGAGACGAGCCGACATCGAGGTGCCAAACCTCCCCGTCGATGTGGACTCTTGGGGGAGATAAGCCTGTTATCCCCGGGGTAGCTTTTATCCGTTGAGCGACGGCCCTTCCATTCGGTACCGCCGGATCACTAAGTCCTACTTTCGTACTTGCTCGACCTGTATGTCTCGCAATCAAGCTCCCTTCTGCCTTTGCACTCTTTGAATGATTTCCAACCATTCTGAGGGAACCTTTGAGCGCCTCCGTTACTCTTTGGGAGGCGACCGCCCCAGTCAAACTGCCCGCCTGACATTGTCCCTGTACCGGATCACGGTACCAGGTTAGAACGCTGATATACAAAGGGTGGTATCCCAAAGGCGACTCCTCACAAACTGGCGTTCATGTATCACAGTCTCCCACCTATTCTGTACATTATATATCAAAGTCCAGCGCCAAGCTGCAGTAAAGCTCCACGGGGTCTTTCCGTCCTGCTGCGGGTAACCGGCATCTTTACCGGTACTACAATTTCACCGAGTCTATTGTTGAGACAGCGCCCAAATCGTTACGCCTTTCGTGCGGGTCGGAACTTACCCGACAAGGAATTTCGCTACCTTAGGACCGTTATAGTTACGGCCGCCGTTTACTGGGGCTTCGATTCAATGCCTCGCTTACGCTAACATCTCCTCATAACCTTCCAGCACCGGGCAGGCGTCAGCCCCTATACTTCATCTTTCGATTTAGCAGAGACCTGTGTTTTTGGTAAACAGTCGCTTGGGCCTATTCTCTGCGGCCGACCTTAGCTCTGAACCTAGATCGGCACCCCTTCTCCCGAAGTTACGGGGTCATTTTGCCGAGTTCCTTAACAATAGTTATCTCGCTCACCTTAGTATTCTCTACCTACCTACCTGTGTCGGTTTACGGTACAGGCACCTTTTATCTAAATAGCGGCTTTTCTTGACAGTGTGAAATCAGTTACTTCGTTACTTGTTTTTCACTCCCCATCACACATCATATGAACAATACGCCGGATTTACCTAACATATCTAACTCTGTGCTTGGACGTACTCTTCCATTCGTACGCTTAACCTATCCTTCTGTGTCACCACTTCTTTCATACAATAAACGGTGGTACAGGAATCTTTACCTGTTGTCCATCGACTACGACTTTCGTCCTCGCCTTAGGTCCTGACTTACCCTGAGCGGACGAACCTTCCTCAGGAACCCTTAGGTTTTCGGTGGGCAGGATTCTCACCTGCCTCTCGCTACTCATGCCAACATTCTCTCTTCTGCAAAGTCCACAGCTCCTTACGGTACTGCTTCGCTCCATGCAGAATGCTCCCCTACCCATATACGATAGTATATGCCAAAGCTTCGGTAGTAGATTTTAGCCCCGGTAATTTTCGGCGCACAATCACTCGACTAGTGAGCTATTACGCACTCTTTAAATGAGTGGCTGCTTCTAAGCCAACATCCTAGTTGTCTAAGCAACTGCACATCCTTTCCCACTTAATCTACATTTTGGGACCTTAGCTGTTGGTCTGGGCTGTTTCCCTTTCGACCACGAATCTTATCATACGTAGTCTGACTCCTAAATTAAAGATTCCGGCATTCGGAGTTTGATAGGCTTCGGTAGTCGGTGAAAACCCCTAGGCCATTCAGTGCTCTACCTCCGGATCTCATCATTTAAGGCTAGCCCTAAAGCTATTTCGGGGAGAACCAGCTATCTCCGAGTTCGATTGGAATTTCTCCGCTATCCACAAGTCATCCCAACCTTTTTCAACAGATATGGGTTCGGGCCTCCACAAAATTTTACTTTTGCTTCACCCTGCTCATGGATAGGTCACCCGGTTTCGGGTCTACGACATGCAACTAATTCGCCCTCTTAAGACTCGCTTTCGCTTCGGCTCCTTGTCTTAAACAATTAACCTCGCTACATATCGTAACTCGTTGGCCCGTTCTACAAAAAGTACCCGGTTGTTCTCGTATGGAACTTCCGGTGCTTGTAAACATAGGGTTTCAGGTTCTTTTCACTCCCCTCCCGGGGTTCTTTTCACCTTTCCCTCACGGTACTATTCTCTATCGGTCACTAGGTAGTATTTAGCCTTGGGAGATGGTCCTCCCTGTTTCCCACAAAGTTTCACGTGCTCCGTGGTACTCTGGATTAGAGTCGCGGGTCTTCATCTTTCGCCTACTGGACTTTCACCATCTTCGGTTCGCATTCCCATACGATTCGGCTAGACTACCTCCATCACTTTATTCTCTATCCACAACCCCGACTTCCGTAGATGTCGGTTTGGGCTCTTCCCCGTTCGCTCGCCGCTACTTAGGGAATCGATTTTTCTTTCTCTTCCTTCAGGTACTTAGATGTTTCAGTTCCCTGAGTTTCCTTCTCATAACCTATTTATTCAGTTATGGATGACTAGTTATTACACTAGCCGGGTTTCCCCATTCGGACATTTCCGGATCTACACTCGCTTGCAGCTCCCCGAAACTTTTCGCAGCTTACCACGTCCTTCATCGGCTCCTAGTGCCAAGGCATCCGCCCTATGCTCTTATTCTCTTGACCTTTTTTTCATTATAATTTACTTCACATTTCTTCGTCATCTCTTCGCTAAATCACTTGCGTATTAGATACGCGCGCTTTTTTGCTCATCGTTTCCTTGAACTGTTCGTAAATTTTAATGAAAACCTTTTGTTTAACTGATTTATTTGCATAAACTTCGTTAAACGATGAGTGTTACTACTTTAATAGTAATAACTTTATTTAAACAGCTTTCGCTTTTTAAACTTGTTTCATTTGTTTCTTTTGTCTTCTCGTTTTTTATCCATATGCAGTTTTCAAAGAACAATCATCGCCTAAGCGACTTTAACACACAACCACAACAACATTTTCATCATGATTTTGCATTTCTAATTTGAAAGTATTAAACTTTCAAAACTGAACAGTAATAAACCTTTAGTCTCCTTAGAAAGGAGGTGATCCAGCCGCACCTTCCGATACGGCTACCTTGTTACGACTTCACCCTAGTCATTGATTTCACCTTCGACAGCTTCCTCCACTTACGTGGTTAGATCACCGGCTTCGGGTGCCCCCAACTTCCATGGTGTGACGGGCGGTGTGTACAAGACCCGGGAACGCATTCACCGCGACATTCTGATTCACGATTACTAGCAACTCCAACTTCATGTAGGCGAGTTGCAGCCTACAATCCGAACTGAGATCGGCTTTTTAGGATTCGCTCCAGATCACTCCTTAGCTGCCCGTTGTACCGACCATTGTAGCACGTGTGTAGCCCAAATCATAAGGGGCATGATGATTTGACGTCATCCCCACCTTCCTCCGGTTTGTCACCGGCAGTCTCTCTAGAGTGCCCAGCTTGACCTGATGGCAACTAAAAATAGGGGTTGCGCTCGTTGCGGGACTTAACCCAACATCTCACGACACGAGCTGACGACAACCATGCACCACCTGTCTTATATGTCTCCGAAGAGAAATACTCGATTAAGAATAGGTCATATAGATGTCAAGATTTGGTAAGGTTCTTCGCGTTGCTTCGAATTAAACCACATGCTCCGCTGCTTGTGCGGGTCCCCGTCAATTCCTTTGAGTTTCATACTTGCGTACGTACTCCCCAGGCGGAATACTTAATGCGTTAGCTCCGGCACCGAGATTCGACTCCCGACACCTAGTATTCATCGTTTACGGCGTGGACTACCAGGGTATCTAATCCTGTTTGCTCCCCACGCTTTCGTGCCTCAGTGTCAGTTACAGTCCAGAAAGTCGCCTTCGCCACTGGTGTTCCTCCTAATATCTACGCATTTCACCGCTACACTAGGAATTCCACTTTCCTCTCCTGCACTCAAGTCTAACAGTTTCAAAAGCTTACATCGGTTGAGCCGTTGCCTTTCACTTCTGACTTGTTAAACCACCTACGCACCCTTTACGCCCAATGATTCCGGATAACGCTTGCACCCTACGTATTACCGCGGCTGCTGGCACGTAGTTAGCCGGTGCTTATTCCTAAGGTACCGTCTTTTATCTTCCCTTAGAAAAGAGTTTTACAACCCGAAAGCCTTCATCACTCACGCGGCGTTGCTGCATCAGGCTTGCGCCCATTGTGCAATATTCCCCACTGCTGCCTCCCGTAGGAGTCTGGACCGTGTCTCAGTTCCAGTGTGGCCGATCACCCTCTCAGGTCGGCTACTGATCGTCGCCTTGGTAAACCGTTACTCTACCAACTAGCTAATCAGACGCGGGTCCATCCTATACCGCCGGAGCTTTTACCACTGAATCACTCAATTCTGTGGTCTTATAAGGTATTAATCACCGTTTCCAGTGGCTATCCCTTTGTATAGGGTAGGTTACCCACGCGTTACTCACCCGTCCGCCGCTTTCCATCAACTCATTCACCCGAAGGTTCATTCATTAACTTCACGCTCGACTTGCATGTGTTAGGCACGCCGCCAGCGTTCATCCTGAGCCAGGATCAAACTCTTAAAAAAATTTGCTGGCGTTTTTATACTTGTTTCTTCAAGTTCGTTTTTTATACTTGCTCGCAAGTTTGTTTCCTTCATCATTTTGACTAGGTTCCGCTTAAACATACTTTGCTTTTTCAAACAAACTTACATTCTCACGTTTTTACTGTTCAGTTTTCAAAGTTCAATTTTTCTTATTTGTTCGCCTCATCAGACGACTTCTTTATCTTAACACTAATGTTTCTTATTGTCAAGCTTTTTTAAAAACTTTTTTACATCAAGTTTTTTTTATATTGCCTCCGCTTTTTTCTCTTCGCTTCATCAGCAACTGTTATAGAATAACACCTCCGAAGCTCACTGTCAACACTTTTTTTAATTATTATTATTTTTATTTATACTTTTTCATATGTTTTCTTTATATGGTATGCACGTACACTTTCAACTACTACATATAGATGTTTTTTAAAAAATAAACCTTATATATTTTTATTTTAATTTGCTCTAAAAAAAAACAAATTAAAACGATCAATAAACAAGGTTTAAAATCATTCATTTTACTATAATTATATCAAAGATTTTAATAAACACTTTAAGTCTTCCTTACAAGTAGTTCTATTAATCAAGTTTTTTATTTTAGCACTATTTTTTATTCCTTTAATGTACCAAGAAGCATGCTTTCTCATTTCTAAGATTGCTATTCTCTCCCCCTTTAAGTCAATTAAATATTCAAAATGTTTTAAAGTGGTTTCAATTATTTCATTTATAGTGGGTTTAGAAATTATTTTCCCAGTTTTAAAATAAGTATCAATTTCTCTAATTAACCAAGGATTGCCTTGTGCTCCTCTTGCAACCATTATAGCATCAACCTCAGTTTCATTTTTAAGCCTAATTGCATCTTTAACAGAAAAAACATCCCCATTTCCTATAACCGGTATACTAACATTTCTCTTAACTTCTTTTATAATATTATAATCCGCTTTGCCAGAATAAAATTCATCTCTTGTTCTACCATGAATTGTAATTGCATCAACCCCTGCTTTTTCAGCTAAAATTGCAATCTCAACAGCATTAACTGAATTTTCATCCCAACCCTTTCTTATTTTGACTGTTACAGGTTTTGATGAAACTTCCTTTGTTATTTTCATTATTTCATATGCAAGTTTCGGATTCTTCATAAGAGCTGATCCATCACCATTTTTAACAATTTTAGGAGCAGGACACCCCATATTTATATCAAGAATATCATTTTCACTTTTATTTAAACTCTCTACCACCACTTCATATACTTTTGGATCCGAACCAAATATCTGAAGTGCGATTGGTTTTTCATTTTTATCAATTTTCATAATTCGTTTTGTTTTTTCATCATTATAAAATAAAGCTTTAGTTGATATCATTTCGGATACCATAAGTCCTACTCCAAATTCTTTGCAGATTTTCCTAAATGCAAAGTCTGTTACACCCGCCATTGGACCGAGAATAACATCACTTTTTAACTCAATATTTCCTATCTTCATATACTCTCCTGTTATTTATTCATCGAATAAATATAATACAATCCATCAAGCGTTAAATACTTATCTACAACATCTATTAATTCTGCTTCTGAAGCAATAAGATTCGATAAACCACCAGTTGCCACTACCTTTACATTATCTTCATTTATTTCTTTTTTCATTCTTTTAACAATATACTCAACAGAACCAACATAACCATATATAATTCCTGATTGAATACTTTTTGTAGTATTTTTGCAGATAACATTTTCCGGCTTTATAAGTTCTACTCTAGTTAGTTTTGCAGCATTTTGAAATAATGCATCACTTGATATCTTTATTCCAGGAAGAATAGCCCCACCTAAATATTCGAATTTGCCTGTTATAGCACAAAAAGTTGTTGCTGTACCAAAATCAACTACAATTAAAGGGCCTCCATACTTTTTAAACGCACTCACGGCATTTACGATTCTATCCGCTCCAACCTGTTTAGGGTCATAGTATTTTATATTCATGCCAGTTTTTATACCTGGTCCAACCACAATCGCTTCACAGTCACAATATTTGTAAGCCATATGTTGTAGAGAGTACATAATAGTTGGAACCACTGATGAAATAATTACATCAGATACATCTTTTAAACATATCCCTTCATATTTAAATAATTGATCTACTAATATACCGATTTCATCCGCAGATTTTTTCTTATCAGTGGACATTCTCCAATCTTTTAACAATTTTCCTTCTTTGTAAACACCAAGAACTATATTGGTGTTTCCCACATCAAACGCTAATAACATATCTTCACCACTCTTTTAATTAATTAATTTTTATAATTTTTTCTTCTAACAACAACAATAGTCTTTTATAATTGAAGCTATTACAAATAACCCGCTACACCTCTAATTGAAACTTCACCATAAAATACTACGCTCTCTTTTCCATCTTTATCTCTTACCATTAATTCTCCGTCTCTATTTAAATCATATGCATATGCCTCAAATGTTTCGTTTCGTCTTATTATAAAAACATCTCTATTTAAAGTAACAGATTTTTTTTTGTTTATATCTAAAACTTCATTAAATTCTTTGTTTTTGATATATTCATTATAAAATTTATAAAAATAATATATTACTTTTTCGATGATTTTTTTTCTATCTATTTCAAGACCTGATTCGAGAAATAAGGAAGATGCAATATCCGATATTTCTTCAGGAAATGACTTAGTATTAACATTAATACCTATTCCAACTACAATAAAATTTATCTCTCCAAGTTCTGAATTCATTTCCGTTAATACACCAGCAATTTTTTTACCATTTATAATTATATCATTTGGCCATTTAATACCAACATTTAGATTATAAAATTCTTCAATAGCTGTTACTATTGCCGCTGAAGCAATTTGAGTAATCTTCGATGCATCAGTTGGATTAAGATTCGGTTTTAATAATAAAGACATCCAAACACCTGAACTTTCCGACGACAACCATTTTCTTCCAAGTCTACCTTTGCCATCAGTTTGGATATCCGATATGACTAAAACATTTTCCATATTACTATTTCTTCCAATTTCTTTAGCATACTCATTTGTAGAATTTATTGAATCAAAATAAAAAACTTCTTCTACATTACTTCCTTTTGACTTTAAAAGTAGAGTAATTTCTTCTTTACTATATATATTCTTATCATCTAGTAATTTATAACCTTTTTTAGGGGCAGATTCAATATTGTAACCACTCGCTTTTAGTTGCTTTAAAACTTTCCAAATTGAAGTTCTACTTACCCCTAATAAATTTGATATCTCCTCACCAGAAACAAACTTATTCTTATGTTCTTTTAATATGGATATTATTTTTTCTTTCATCTATTACTCCATTTTTATAGATTTTTAAAACTTCTGTCTTGCTTGAATTCTATCACATTAAAAAAAATTTTTAAAGAAAAAAGAAGCTTTTAAACTTAATACAAAACATCATTTTTTAATAATTTCTAATATCAAGCAAATACAATATTTGCCTTCACAAAATTCTTAACACTAAAAATGTTTAAGCGAAATGATTAATCTTTGTTTTATTATTGACAATCTAATTGTTAAATGGTAATATTTTATTATTGTTTTACAATGTCAATTTTATTATTACATACCATATTATGATATTATTTCAAGGAGGTTATATGAAAAAGCCTATCAAAGCAATTTTAATTAGTTTAGGATTAGTGTTATTATTTTTTTCGGTTCAATTTTTTACTTCAGTATCCGCAGGAATTACATATTCTGTTTCTGCAAGTTCAAACGGCATAACGCCTGATCCAAAATTTATCCAAGACTCTATTATGTCGCATATAAATACAATTCTTATAATCAGCGATTTCCTACTCCTTTTTATACTCTGGATTGCATTTGTTATAAAAAGAGTAAAAATAAAAGAATATATTTCTTTTTCAAAACTTTCACTAAAAAATTTGCCTGTTTTTATTGGAATTTCTTTCTTAGCTCAATCACTTAGTACATTTTTATTAACACTTACAAATTACATTCACCCAATTGAAAATAGTTACAATGATATGCTTGCAGTTTTAAAATCACAAAGTATCTTTATAACTATTATTTCAGCTGTAATATTAGCACCAATTACAGAAGAAATACTATTTCGAGGTATTATTTTTAAGAAATTACACAATAATATAAATTTAAAGACCGCTATAGTGATTCAAGCAATGTTATTTTCATTTGTTCATTTCAATTTAGCTCAAACACTCCCTACGTTTCTACTTGGCGTAGTGCTCGCATACATGTATTACAAAACTAATAATTTATGGGTACCAATTTTTATTCACATTATCTATAATGGACTTGCAACATTTATCACTAATGTAGATGAGAATATGCAAACCATCTTAGCTATCGGAATGCATTCAATCGCTGTGATTACAGTTATTTATTTAATTTATTTATATACAAAAAAGAGAAAAATTCTTAAAGTTGCTACTGACTAAACAAATATTAAAATAAATTTGACCCTCTAATAATAGAGGGTCATTTTTTTACAATATTATATTTAACTTATTTAGTATAAGAATAGCGATAAAAGAACACCAGCTGAAACCGCTGAACCAATTACGCCAGCAACATTAGGTCCCATCGCATGCATAAGTAGGAAGTTAGAAGGATTTTCTTTTTGTCCTACTACCTGCGAAACTCTTGCAGCCATTGGTACAGCTGAAACTCCAGCAGAACCAATAAGAGGATTAATCCTTCCTCCACTTACTTTGTTCATAAATTTAGCCATAAGTACACCAGCTGCTGTTCCAATTGCAAATGCTAATGCTCCTAAAACAATAATCGCAAGTGTTTGTGCAACTAAAAATTTATCTGCGCTTGCAGTTGCGCCAACTGAAACTCCAAGGAATATTGTAACAATATTCATAAGTCCATTTTTGGCTGTATCTTCTAGTCTTCCAACTACTCCGGACTCTTTAAATAAGTTACCTAACATAAGCATACCAATAAGAGTTGTAGCAGGTGGAACTATTAGAGAAACAATAACTGTAACCATTATCGGAAAAAGAATTTTTTCAAGAGTCGAAACGTGTCTCATTTGTTCCATTTTAATAACTCTTTCTTCTTTAGTAGTTAATAATTTCATTATTGGTGGTTGAATAACTGGAACAAGCGCCATATATGAATATGCAGCAACTGCAATTGAACCTAATAATTCAGGTGCCATTTTAGAAGCAACATATATTGCTGTTGGTCCATCAGCACCACCGATAATAGCGATTGCACTCGCTTGTTGTGCTGTAAATAATCCTGATGCTATTGCACCAATGAATGTAATAAATATACCAAACTGTGCGGCTGCACCAAGAAGTAATGATTTAGGATTCGCAATAAGTGGACCAAAGTCTGTCATTGCACCAACACCCATAAAAATAAGTGGAGGGAATATTCCTAGATGATCACCTTGGAACAAATAGTAAAGAAGTCCACCAGGTTGATTTAATTCTAAAATACCTTGTCCTGCATTCGATACATTTAATAATGTACCATGAGCATCAGGCGATTTTGCAACTAAATCCATAATAGGAGTTGACATCATACCTGAAAGAGGCAAGTTTGTAAGTAGCATTCCAAATGCTATAGGCAATAACAAAAGTGGTTCAAAACCTTTTTTAATAGCCAAGTAAAGCAAAAGAAAAGCTATCATTATCATAAGTACATTACCCCACATTCCATTTACAGCAAATATAGCGTATATACCAGTTGATTTAATAAAATCAATTATAGCTTGTAGCATAGCGCTTCCTCCTTTAAATAATCAAATAAATTCTGTTATTCCATTACAATTAGTACGTCACCAGAATTTACAGATGCGCCATTTTGTACTTGAACTGATACAATTTTACCAGCTGACGGTGCCATAATTTCATTTTCCATTTTCATAGCTTCTAGTATAAGTAACACTTGACCATCAGTAACTGAATCACCTTCAGATACTTTTACATCTAATACTGTTCCAGGCATTGGAGCATTAATACTATTTCCACCAGCAGGCGCTGCTTTTGGTGCTGCTTTTGGTGCTACTTTTGGTGCAGGCGCCGCCTTTGGTGTAGGTGCTGCTGGAGTAGCCGACACTGCTCTTGGCGCAGAAACTGATGAACCGCCAACCTCTTCAACTTCTACTTCAAACGTTTTACCATTAACAGTTATATTAAACTTCTTCATTTTTATTTATCCCCCTATTACTTCTTTATATTAACCTTACTATTTATCAAATTACTTCTACCAGCCACACCCCATGCAGGAGTTGAGTCTTTAACTCTTACAATATTACTTACTACTATATTATGAATAGAAGTATTTAGTGACGAAGCAATAGCTGCTGTAATTACTGAAATAAGTTCTTCATTAATTTCATCATCTTCTTTAGTTACTACATTTTTAAGAACAGCTTCTTTTTTAACTACTTGTATATTATTTTTCTTATTTTCAGCTTTATTAACAATATGAGATAGTAAACTTGTACTATATCTAATAATTATTAAAGCAGCAAACGTTATACCCATACCTAAAATAGTAACAACTAACGAAGCCGTCATTTTAGCAGAAAAACTCATGTTCATAATAGTATTTGGATCTTTAAACTGCTGTAAAATTTCACTTATATTCATATTAACACCCCTTCACTTTATAGTGGAATATTTCCATGCTTTTTAGGAGGCATTTCTTCTCTCTTAGATTTAAGCATATCAAAAGCATCAATTAATCTTGGTCTAGATGAGCTTGGTTCAATTACATCATCAACAAAACCTCTCTCTGCAGCTTTATATGGAGTTGCAAATTCATTCGTATAATCATCTATCAAAGTTTTTCTCATAGTAATAGGATCATCAGCACCAGAAATTTCTTTTCTAAATATAATATTCGCAGCACCTTGAGGTCCCATTACTGCAATTTCAGCACTTGGCCACGCAAGAACAAGATCTGCTCCAAGGTCTTTAGAACACATAGCAAGATAAGCTCCGCCATATGCTTTTCTAATAATTAAAGATACTTTTGGAACAGTAGCTTCGCTATATGCATAAAGCATTTTTGCACCATGTCTTATAATTCCACCATATTCTTGAGAAGTTCCAGGTAAAAATCCAGGAACATCGACAATAGTTAAGAGTGGAATATTAAATGAATCACATGTTCTCACAAATCTAGCCGATTTATCAGAAGCATTTATATCTAAACATCCCGCTAAAACTTTTGGCTGATTAGCAACAATACCTACTGATTCACCATTAATTCTTGCAAAACCTGTAACGATATTCTTTGCAAAATGAGGTTGATACTCAAAGAAATCTGCATCATCCACAATTAACTTAATAACGTCATGGATATCATAAGGTTTATTAGGATTATCTGGAATAATTGAATTTAATTCTTCAATTATTATATTACTTTCTCCACCATCAAAAGTAGGAGCTGTCTCCATATTATTAGATGGTAAGAAACTTAACAATCTTCTTATTTCTGAAATACATTCTTCATCATTACTTACTATAGTATGAGCAACACCACTAATTCTGTTGTGTGTCATAGCTCCACCTAAAGCTTCAGCAGTAACATCTTCACCAGTAACAGTCTTAATAACCTGAGGACCTGTTATAAACATTTGAGAAGTTTTATCTACCATAAAAGTAAAATCAGTAAGTGCTGGAGAATAAACTGCCCCACCTGCACATGGTCCCATTATTGCAGTTATTTGAGGAATTACTCCAGAAGCTAAAGTATTTCTATAGAATATTTTTCCATATCCAGAAAGTGCATCAACCGCTTCTTGAATTCTTGCCCCACCAGAGTCATTCAACCCAACTACCGGAGAACCAACTTTCATTGCATTATCCATAACTTTACAAATTTTAGCTGCGTGCATTTCTCCAAGAGATCCACCTACTACAGTAAAATCTTGAGAATAAGCGTAAACAAGTCTTCCATCAACTTTTCCATAACCTGTTACAACGCCTTCTGCTGGAGCATCAACTTTTTCCATTCCAAAATTTGTACATCTATGCTTTACAAAAGCATCTAATTCTACAAATGAACCCTCATCAAATAATAAATTGATTCTTTCTCTAGCAGTTAATTTGCCTTTTTCATGTTGCTTTTGTACTCTTTTTTCTCCACCGCCAAGAGCAATTTTTTCTTTTCTCTGACGTAAATCTTGAAGCTTGGACATATTAAACCTCCTATATTTAATTGCAAAATGCAATTTTTACCTTTCTGTTAATTCTACCAATACTCTATTTGTTGTTTTAGGATGTACAAATGCAATTCTAGCTCCACCTGCACCATAACGAGGTTTTTCATCGATCATTCTCATGCCTTTATTCTTCATATCTTCTATTGCTTTTTCAATATTTTCAACTTTAAAAGCGATATGTTGAATTCCTTCTCCACTTCTTTCAATATGTTTTGCAATAGGTCCATCTTCTGATGTTGACTCTAAAAGTTCGATTTCAGAATCTCCTACTGGTAAAAACGCTACCCTTACCTTTTGTTCTTCTACAACCTCAATTCCGCCTAATTCCAAACCTAACACTTCAGAATATACTTTTACGGCATCATCAAGATTTTTTACAGCAATACCAATATGGTCAATCTTCATAGCTTTCATATTTACGCTCCTTTTATTCTTTATTAGTTTTATTAAAATTAATTATTTACTAAATAACTTCCTCAATAATTTTTGTGCACGCAGTATATGGATCTAATTTTCTACTTGCCACATCTTTAGATAATCTATTTATTTGCTTTTCTTTATATGATTTATCTAGCACAATGCTAGTAATTTTCTCTTTTACTAATTCAATAATTTCACTTTTTGAATTTTCTTCTCGCCTTATTAAAAACTTGCCAGTATCTTTCATATAATATCTATGCTTTTTAATAGAATCTAAGAGCTTATCTACACCTTCATTTTTAACAGCAGTAACTAAATCTACAGATGGTCTCCACTCTTTCTTGCTAAAATCAAGCATAATATTTATTTCCCTTGCAGTTTTCCTCGCACCATCTCTGTCCGCTTTATTTACTGCAAAAATATCACCAATTTCCATAACACCTGCTTTTATAGCTTGAATGTCATCTCCAAGACCCGGAACCATTACCATAACAGTAGTATCGCAGTTTTTCACAATATCAATTTCAGACTGACCTACACCAACTGTTTCAATAATAATATAGTCCATGCCATATAAATCAAGCACTTTTACAGCAGCCATAGTTCCCTCTGAAATACCACCAAGATGTCCTCTAGCTCCCATACTTCTTACAAATACACCTTTATCTACAGATAAATCACTCATTCTAACCCTGTCACCTAAAATCGCTCCGCCTGTAAAAGGACTTGTAGGGTCAACAGCTATAATTCCAACTTTTTTTCCTTCGCTTCTAAGTATTTTAACAAGTTTATCAGTAAGTGTACTTTTACCAGCACCAGGAGGTCCAGTTATACCTATGATGTATGCATTTCCGCTTTTATCATAATTGTCTTTTATCACTTCAAAAGCTTCTGGAATTTTATTTTCAACCATAGAAATTAATCTTGCAGCAGCTCTTCTATTTCCTTCAATTAGTTTCTTGCCTAAATCCATAGTTTCACCCACTTAAAATTATACAACTTGGCCTTATGTATCTTTTGTTACAAATTTAGTTTGACAATTAATTTTTATCAAACAAATTTATTAATCAAGGTGATGCTAATTTGTCATCACCTTGATTAACAGTATTATTTTCTTACATTTGCTTTAATAAAATCTATAGTAACCGACGTTGGAGTGCCTGGTGTAAACACCTCAGAAACACCATTTTCTTTTAAGAACGGAATATCATCCACAGGAATTACTCCACCACCAATTAATAAAATATCTTTAGCATCTTCTTCAAGTAACAATTTATTTATTTTAGGAAACAAAGTATTGTGCGCTCCTGAAAGAATACTTACTGCAACACAATCAACATCCTCTTCAATTGCTGCACTAACAATTTGATCCGCTGTTTGTCTTAGACCAGTATAAATAACTTCCATTCCTGCATCTCTAAGTGCTCTTGCTATAACTTTTGCTCCTCTATCATGTCCATCTAAGCCTGGCTTAGCAACTAAAACTCTAATCGGTCTATCCATTGTAATCCTCCTTAAAAATTAATAATTATATAACCACTGATTGCTCGTACTCACCGAATTCGTCTCTCATAACTCCACAAATTTCCCCTAGAGTTGCGTATTCTTTAACAGCTTCCAATATAATTGGCATTAAATTTTCGTCAGTATTACAAGCTTTTCTAAGAGTTTCAAGTTTTTCATTAACATTATCATTATTTCTATTGCTTCTTAAATCTTTAAGATTTTTCTTTTGATCTTCTCCAACACTTAAATCCACTCTAAGAAGTCCAGTTGGTGGTTTTTCTTCAATTTGGAATTTATTCATTCCTACAACTACTATCTCACCAGTTTCAACTTGCTTTTGATAATCATATGAAGCATCCATAATTTCTTGTTGAATATATCCTGCATCAATCGCTTTTGGAGCACCACCTAAATCATCAATCTTAGTAATATACTCCATAGCTTTCTCTTCAATTTCATTTGTTTTTGCTTCAATATAATATGATCCAGCAAGTGGATCAACTGTATTTGTAACACCACTTTCATGAGCAACTATCTGTTGAGTTCTAAGTGCCGTTCTAACAGAATCTTGCGATGGAAGGGCTAACGCTTCATCTTTTGAATTAGTGTGAAGCGACTGAGTTCCACCTAAAACTGCTGCTAGTGTTTGAATTGCGACTCTAACAATATTGTTTTCTGGTTGCTGAGCTGTTAAAGTAGAACCACCTGTTTGTGTATGGAACTTAAGTTGCATAGATTTAGGATTTTTAGCGTTAAATCTTTCTTTCATAATTTTAGCCCATAATCTTCTTGCCGCTCTATATTTAGCAACTTCTTCAAGTAAATCATTATGAGCATTAAAGAAGAATGATAATCTAGGTGCAAAAGTATCCACATCAAGACCTGCTTTAATAGCAGCTTCAACATATGCTATACCATCGGCTATAGTAAAGCCAACTTCTTGAGCTGCAGTAGAACCAGCTTCTCTAATATGATAACCCGAAATACTTATTGTATTCCAAAGTGGAACTTCTTTAGAACAATATTCAAAAATATTTGTAATCAATCTCATAGAAGGATCAGTAGGGAATATATAAGTACCACGAGCAATATATTCTTTTAAAATATCATTTTGAATAGTACCTCTTAGTTTTTCTGCAGAAACACCTTGTTTCTCCGCTACTGCAATGTACATTGCAAGTAATACTGCCGCAGGAGCATTTATTGTCATTGATGTACTTACCTTATCAAGAGGAATTCCATCGAATAAAATTTCCATATCTGCTAAAGAATCTATTGCAACACCAACTTTTCCAACTTCACCTTCACTTAAGCTATGATCTGAATCATAACCAATTTGTGTAGGAAGGTCAAAAGCAACAGATAATCCGCCAGAACCTTGTTCAACTAAATATTTATATCTTTCATTAGATTCCTTTGCTGTTGCGAAGCCTGCATACATTCTCATAGTCCAAAGTCTACCTCTATACATAGTTGGCTGAACACCTCTAGTATAAGGATAGCTTCCTGGAAATCCAATCTTTTCTTCAAAATTAACATCACCTAAATCTGACGGGTTATAAAGTCTATTTATAACATCTCCAGAACCAGTAGTAAATACATCTCTTCTTTCAGGTCTTTTTTCTAAAGCTTTTTTTGTCTTTTCATCAAAACTTATAGCATCTTTTTTAATCTGTGCTATTTTCTCATTATCAAACATCTAGCTTTCCTCCTCGGAATATTACCTGTACATAATTTTGTAGCCTCTGGGTATATATGAAACAAAACATAATTATTTTATTTCATATCATTTTCCCTATTAGAATATCACAATATATATAAAAAAGTAGCTTATATTTAAAAGTATAATTGTATACTTTCACGCAAATGTATATATGAATATTTTCTTGCAAGTTATATTTTTCAACATTTACATTTAGTCTTTATAGTTTCAAGTGTAAAAATGAATATAAACTTGCATTATATTATTTCAGCATACTATCTATAGCACCTGTAGGTTTTGCAATACGTTCATCAAATTATATGCTGATTATAAAAAATTTTTTTTTATAATTTAAAGTATTTTTTATAAAAACAACTTTATTAATGACTAATTTTGCAAATTAACTTGCATTTTAGAAAAATAAAATTTTCTTAATAAATATTAATATTTATTATAAATGATTTAAGTTCTTATTTTATTTTACCAACTTTTAATACCAATCCATATATTAGTTCATAATAAAATTCTTCTTTAAAGCTATTGATTTATTATAAGAAACTAATGCATCTCTCTTTCAGCAAAATAATATCACTTAAACTTTTACAAGTACAGATAATAAATAAGATATTACGATAATACGCCATAATAAATAATACATTTTTTATTATAAGCTTAATTTTTTAACAACATTTTCTTCGATAGCTTTTTTCTTAACCGCCATAGATACTTTTGGTACAATTCGTTTATCGAAAGGCAGTGGTAGAATTTTATCTACACTTAATTCTTCCTCATCTAATACATCAGCAATTGCTCTTGCTGCTGCCATTTTCATGCCTTCTGTTATTTCCTTTGCATATACATCAAGAGCGCCTCTAAATATACCCGGAAATGCAAGTACATTATTTATTTGATTTGGATAATCACTTCTACCAGTACCTACAATAAACGCCCCGCCTTTCTTTGCTTCATCTGGACTTATTTCAGGGTTAGGATTTGCCATTGCAAATACAAGCGGTCTTTCATTCATTGACATAATCATCTCTTTTGTAACAACATTTGGTGCAGATACCCCAATAAATACATCTTTATTTTTTATTACTTCCTTTAAAGACCCTCTTTCCTTATGTTTATTGGTAATAAGAGCAAGTGCTTTCTTTGCTTCATTTATATCATCACTATTTTCATCAAGTGCGCCATCTATATCACACATAACGATATCATCTACACCTAAATTAAGTAGTAGTTTTGCAATAGCAGTTCCAGCAGAACCAGCACCGTTTATAACTATTCTAGCATCAGTAAGTTTTGTTCCTCTAACTTTAAATCCATTAATTAAAGCCGCACCAACAATTATTGCTGTACCATGCTGATCATCATGAAAAACCGGAATATCCATTTCTTCTTTAAGTCGCCTTTCGATTTCAAAACATCTTGGAGCTGCAATATCTTCAAGGTTAATCCCACCAAATACAGGTTCAAGAGCTTTTACAATATTAACAATTTCATCAACGTCTTTTGTTTCAAGACAAATAGGAAAAGCATTGATTCCTGCAAATTCTTTAAACAACACAGCTTTACCCTCCATTACAGGAATTGATGCTTTTGCTCCAATATCGCCAAGTCCAAGTACTGCAGTTCCATCTGTTACAACAGCAACAGTATTACCTTTCATAGTATAACTATAAACTAAGTCTTCATTTTTATTAATTTTTCTACACGGCTCCGCTACTCCTGGAGTATAGGCCAGCGAAAGAGCAGTTTTACTATCTACTTTCACTTTGCTTTCAATTGAAAGTTTTCCCTTTAATTCTAAGTGCATTTTTAAAGCTTCTTCATTATAATTCATACTGTCCTCCATTATGTGTTTGTTGAACTTTAATTCGATAATATACTTTTTCGTTCGTCTTCTCACAAATAGAATAACATATTTAACTCAAATTTTCTTGTTTTTTACTAGTATAATTATTTTTTCATTGATCCATTTTTAATAAATCTTTCATGAAAGGCTAGAGCCTCACCAATAACATGAGGAGTATGTTTATATGCATTTTTTTCAGCTCTATCTACATAATCAAATAACAAGTCCTTATAAGACGGATGGGCACAATTTTCAATTATTTTTCTTGATCTTTCCCTAGGTGAAAGACCTCTTAAATCTGCGAGTCCTTGCTCAGTAACTACAATATGAACATCATGTTCTGTATGATCGACATGAGACACCATTGGTACTATCGAAGAAATATCGCCATTTTTTGCTGTCGATACTGTAGTAAAAATTGTTAAATATCCATTTCTAGTAAAATCTCCAGAACCACCAATCCCATTCATCATTCTTGAACCCATAATATTTGTTGAATTCACATTTCCATAAATATCAATTTCAATAGCTGTATTCATAGCAATTATCCCAAGTCTTCTAATTACTTCAGGATTATTACTAATCTCCATAGGTCTAAGAATGCAATGAGATGCATAATACTCAGTATTTTCAAGTAATCTTTTTAACCCTTCTTCAGATGGAGTAAATGATGTGCCTGATGCAAATTTAACTTTACCAGCATCTATAAGATCAAACATTGAATCTTGAATAACTTCTGTGTAACATGTTAGATTCGTAAATTCAGATTCTTTTAGTCCTCCAAGAACGGCATTTGCAACCGAACCAACACCGGACTGAAGTGGAAGTAAATTTTCAGGAAGTCTACCCTCTTTAACTTCATCTTTTAAAAACTCTATTATGTGGTTCGATATTTTTTTTGAATTTTCATCAATAGCTCCAAGAGGTCTAACATTATCTGGAATATCTGATTCTACTATTGCAACGATTTTCTCTAAATCACATTCCATATAAGTTTTACCAATTCTATCATCCGGATTAATTATCGGTATAGGTTTTCGCTTCGGTGGTTTTTCTGTCATATAAATATCATGAACCCCTTCAAGAGCCATTGGTTGTGATGTATTAATTTCTACAATTATTTTATCTGCATTTTTTAAAGCTTGAGGAGAAATACCTACTGAAGTCGTTGGTACAATCCCACCATCTTCTGTAATACAAAGAGCTTCAACTATTGCTATATCAATGTTTCCATAATATCCATAATCAATATGCTGAGGTACATGACTCAAATGATGGTCTGCATAAAAAGTAGAGCCACTATTTATATTGTTTCTCATATCTTTTTGAGTCTGGTAAGGATACCTCCTTTTTATTACACCTGCTCTAGAAAGTGCTCCATCAAGTTCATCTCCAACGGATGCTCCAGTAATTAAAGATATTTCAATTTTTTCTCCCGCATTCGCTCTCTTTGCTAATTCAAGAGGAACTTTCTTTGGATAACCTGATGGTGTAAATCCACTTGATGCTACTGTCATTCCGTCTTTTATAAAAAGAGAAGCATCCCTCGCACTCATAACTTTACTCTTTAAAAATTCATTTCTAATTCTTTTATTAAAATTCATTAATTTCCCTCCTTAAACATTTACAAAAAAAGAGTTAGATTAATCGTTTAAGATAATCTAACTCCTAATTTTTATTTATTAATTAAAAGGTCATTTTAATTACATAAAAATCCGTTACTTGCTCTATAATTTTAGGACATATTTAATTTTTTATATTATTTGATTATTCATTAATATCGCCGATTTGATTAAATTTTTCACTCGCAATTTTAATAGCTGAAATAATAGCTTTTTTTGCAGAACCAAAATAGTTTAATTCAAAATCTTTTTCAATAATCGAAATATCATTTAATTTTCTTCCAACAATTATATCTTTAACATATTCCTTAGCAAGATTTGTAGCGAGTGAACATTCAATTTCCTTAATAAGACCTGTTTTTCTATTAACTAATATTGCTACTCCAACAACTTTATATAATTCCGTCGCAGTGAGTCCACCAGGAAGTTTTGCATAACCTGTAACTATTATATTTTCTCTTTTCAATAATTTCACCTTCCAAACGTATATTGTACGTTAATTATATACCTTTTTTTATTACATTGGAAGATTATGAAGAATAATAGTGAAAATAACCATTCCAAGAAGTGCAAATGGATAAGTTGCGCCGTATCCAGCTGCAGGATCATCTGAACCAATTGCTTCTACTGCAGCTCCAAGACCTGGCGTTGATGTCATACCACCGCAAATTGCACCTGAGAGCATAATCCAGTTAATTTTAAATACATACCTTCCAATGAAGAATCCAAGCATCATGGCAACTACACCAACTACTAATGCCACTAATGCAAGAAAAGCACCCGTTCCTGTTAACGCTTCAAAAACTTTATATCCAAATCTTAGTCCAACAACTGCTAGGAAAAACGCAAGAGCCAATTGTCTTATAACACCAAGAATTTTACTATTCATTCTAAAATGCATAAATCCTATTTTCCCAATATGACCTAAAATAAGAGAACCAATTAGCACTCCACCTGTTGATCCAAGTGAAAACATGCCAAGACCTATAAATTTTAAATTAATTTTAAATTTACCTAATGTGTATCCCATAAGGCATGCAAAAGCAAATGCCATTAAATCAAATCCAACTTCCTCTATTTCTTTTTCATTTTTACCTTTAGCATTTTTTACGGCTTCAAGCTCTTTTTTATATTCTTCTTCTTCTTTTCTAACATCTATTCTAAATATTTTAGGGAAGAAATTCATTGCAAGTATTACTATAAGTACTCCAAAAGGATAACCAATAGCATGACCTACTCCTACACCAGCTTTTGCATTATTAATAAACTTAGCCTTTTGATCTTCGCTTAAACTCGGTGTATTTTCTATTGTTAATTTACCACTAGTATCAAGTATATTTAGTAATTTTGTTTTAGATTTATCATCAAGACTAGCATAATTATCTGCCCAATCAGTTGCATGTCCACCTGCTGTTTCAATGGCTGCTGCAAGTCCAGGCGAGCTTGTAAGAGCTCCCGTATATACTCCTGAAATTTCATACGGATTTGAATTTACTGTTAATTTAGTCATACCATAAGTTGTCATAGCACCTATTAATGTAATCACGAATCCAAGTATTATAAATTTAACACCGTATTTTTTTATAACCCCTCCTATATCTTTTGCAGCTAATAGTCCGACTGCTGCAACAAATAATATTAAGAAAAGATAAAAAAAGTTTTTATCAACCACTCCAGCCTTAATTAATTTACTAGACACAGCAAATGCCTTTTCTCCTTCAGAAAAAGAATTCGCATATCGCATTGCAAACCAACCTATAATAAGCCCTGTAAAAAGTGTACCAGAAATTCCAAAATTAAATTTTCCAAATTTTATTTTACCAAACAAAAGTCCAGTAAATACTGCAAAAAACATAAGTACAAATGGATTTGTTATCCAACCACTAATCGAAAAACTCAAATCAAACACCTCTCTCTTTATATTTTTTTACTAATAATCCATTAACCTCCTTAATTTATTTGGATATGTAAAAAAGCGCGGAAATGAACACATAAGTGTTAACATAACCGCGCTATATTTATTAATTTAACAAAAGGCCATTTTGCTAAGGTAAATATAAGGTATTATTTTTACTACTTTTTATATTTTTTTCTCTCTGAATCATATAAATTATTTCCGTGACTATCTATTACTACATAAAGTGGTAAATCTTTAACTTCAAGTTTTCTAATTGCTTCTGGTCCGAGTTCTTCATAGGCAATAACTTCACTTTTTATAATTTTTGACGAAATAAGTGCCCCTGCGCCTCCAATAGCAGCAAAATAAACCGCTCTACTTTTCATTGATTCAACCACTTCTTTACTTCTTGTCCCTTTTCCTATCATTCCACTAAGTCCCAAATTAAGAAGTGGAATCGTTAAATCATCCATTCTATAGCTTGTTGTAGGACCAGCCGAACCTATAACATTTCCTGGTTTTGCGGGTGACGGTCCAACGTAATAGATTATTTGATTTTTGACATCAAAGGGAAGTTTTTCTTGCTTTTTAATAGAGTTAATAAGCCTTTGATGTGCTGCGTCTCTTGCGGTGTATATAGTTCCGCTAATATATACTCTGTCTCCAGCTTTTAACTTTAAAACCATTTCTTCTTTAAGCGGAGTTATTATTTTAATAATATTATTATTCATAAGTCCTCCTAAAGAATTGTCTGAACATGCCTAGTTGCATGACAGTTTATATTAACAACTACAGGAAGTCCTGCTATATGAGTTGCAAATGTTTCTATATTAACTGCAATTGCAGTCGTCCTTCCACCAAGACCCTGAGGTCCTATTCCAAGATTATTAATTCTATTTAATAAATCAATTTCCATATCTTTAATATGTTCTTTTTCACTTCTTATATTAATATCCCGTATTAGCGATTTTTTCGCTAAATACGCTGCTTTTTCTATTGTCCCACCAAGACCAACACCTACTACTATCGGAGGGCACGGGTTGGGTCCAGCAATAGAAACTGTTTCAAGAATAAAATCTTCTACACCTTTTTTTCCATCTGAAGGCTTAAGCATAATACTTCTACTCATATTTTCACTTCCAAATCCTTTTGGAGCTAGAGTTATTTTAACTTTATCGCCTTTAACTATTTCAATATGAATAATAGCAGGAGTATTATCATTCGTATTAACCCTTAAAAGTGGATCTTCTACTACTGACTTTCTTAAAAATCCTTTTTTATATCCACGTCTAACACCTTCATTAATGGCTTCATTTAAATCTCCATCAACTAAATATACTTCCTGACCTAGTTCAATAAAAACTACTGCCATTCCAGTATCCTGACAAATTGGAACAGAATTCTTTTTAGCTATATCTGCATTTTCAACAATATCCTTTAAGATTGCTTTTCCAATAGGTGATTCTTCTTTTTCACTTGCATTTTTTAAAGCGCCATAAATATCACTTGAAAGATCATAATTTGCTTTAATACACATAAATTCAACACTTTTTATAATTTCATTTACAGATAATTTTCTCAATTTTGCACCACCATTTTAACAAAAAAAGCATAGCAATAAACAAAATGTTTATGCTATGCTTTAAAGTCAATATTTTAATAACGTTTTGGACGCCTCAATAATAACCAAGCAAACAAAATTCTTTTAATACGTTTATTTTATCACAAAGAATACTAATTTTCTATAGTTTTTTGAATGTTTTTCTTAGAATATTAAGAAAATTCAATAATTACCTTAATATTTTCGCTTTTTTATAACATTTTGTATATTACTTCATATTAATTTTATTCATAAATTTCTCTTTATCTATAATAAACCTAGAATGATACCCTTCACCTATTTTTTTCTTCTCATCAAACACCTCAATCCAAAATACAAGCTTCTTTCCATCAATTTCTTTAAGCATAGCTTCTGCTCTAACTTCCATATCCATAGGTGTGGCCGCCAAATGCTTAACATCTAAATGTATTCCTACCGTTGAATATTTTTCTCCTAGTTCACTTTGTACTGCATTCATTGCTGCATTTTCCATAAGTCCTACCATACTAGGAGTTGAAAAAACATAAATATCTCCACTACCAAATTTTGCTGCAGTATCTTCTTCTTTTACTATTTTTTTTGAAATGTATTTCATTCCGAGTTTTAAATTGTAATCCATTGGTTTACCTCCATTATTAATTTTGTGTATCAGATGTATTAACTTTATTTCAAATTACTTAAATTCTTCTCTTAATAAAGATAGTATATATGAATTCCACCATTTACCCTCATAAAAATAATTTTTTCTTAATATTCCATCTGTATTGAATCCAAATTCCTTATATAACTTCATCTTTTTTTCATCAAATTCATATATTTCAGTCCAAATTTTATTTAAACCAATTTGATTAAATCCATAATCTAATAATAACTTACAAGATTCAAAAGCAAAACCCTTTTCATCCATATATTCATCATCTATAGCAGTATATAAAGATAAATCCGCATGCCTATGTATCCAATTTATATAACATAAGCCACAACAACCTATTAGTTTATTGTCATCTATTCTTTTTATTGAAAACATAATAGTAGATGGATCATTTAAAACTTTTTTTTCAAACCAATCATTCTGCATATCCGAATTTATTTCTTTATATTCCCTAAAATGCATCTTAAAACTTTCAATATTTCTCCATTTTTTCAATTCCATTAAATCTTGCTTTTCAACTGCAGCAAGATAAACTTTTTCACCTATTTTCATATCCGTCCAAATCCTTCCATCTTAAGTAATCGTCTTTAGCGCAATCTTTAATTATTTTTTTCCCAATTACATTAATAATTTCATAAGGTGCAATTCCATCTTCTTTGATTGGCCTTAAAGGAAATAAATCATTCTTTGAAATAATTTCGCCAGCTTTTATATCTCTAACAAAATACAAAGCCCTCCTTTGAACTATAGCAGCTTCTTTTTCATTTTTCTCAACTTTTTTAATTCCATCTCCTAAAGCATTATAAACATTCAATGATTTTTCAACCATTTCACTAAAATTATTTGGTGTCATAGAAAATTTATGATCTGGTCCTTCTCTATTATTATCATCTGTAAAATGTTTTTCTATAACCCTTGCACCAAGTGCTATGGATGCAATAACTGTTTCATAACCATGAGTATGATCAGATAAACCTAAAATTACATTAGGATATTTTTTTTTATAATTATTTAATACATTTAAATTAATATAATTAAAGTTTTCTTTTACACCTCTATAATTAGTATTACACTGCATTAAAATGAGTTCGCTATTCTCTTTAGTAATTATATCAACTGCTCTTTCAACATCTTCTTCAGTTGACGCTCCTGTCGATAAAATTATTGGCTTCGTTTTTTTTGCCATATATCTAATAATCTCAGTCCATGTAATATCACCCGAACCTATTTTATATGCATTTACATATGGATCGGCTAAGTCCACTGATTCAAAATCATAAGGTGAAGTCATATATTCAATTCCAACTTCATCACATTTTTTCTTTAATAGCTTTGTCCAACTACTATCAATACTCGCATCTTCATAAACTTCATAAACAGACTTTTTCCATGATTCTTGATGTGAAAGCTTTTTCCCAAAGGAATCAAAACCTTTTTTACTTACAATTGTAACAGCATTAAAATTTTGAAATTTTGCTGCATCAGCTCCAGATTTTTTTGCTAATTCTATAAGCTTATATGCCCTTTCAATATCTCCATCATGATTAGCAGCAATATCTGCAATAAAATATGGTTTTTCATCACTTCCTAAGTAGTTTCTACCTATTTTTATTTTCATTATTATTTTGCTCCTTATATTTCTTATAATCGTCAATTAGTTGATTTATTCCTTCTTCAATAGTAAAACTTATACCTAAATTATTCAATTTATCTACTTTTAATGATGTGTTTTTAGGCCTTTTAGCATGAAATTTAATAAAACTTATTGATTTACTCAACACATATTTTTCATCTATTTTTAAACTCCTTGCTATTTTTTTTAAAAATTCATATTTACTTATTTTTTCAGAACTACCTACATGTATTACTCCCTTAAAATCTATCTCAATCATTTTTTTTATCGCCCTTGCAAGTTGAACTGTATATACTGGATTAAAAACAACATCGTTAAAGCCAATAATTGTATTATTTTTTTCAAAATTTGTTATTATCCATTCAGCTAAAGAAGTTTTTATAGGTTTATGAAATCCATATAAATTCGTTCTGATAACAATAGAATTATTCCTTTTTAAAACAAATTCTTCACCTTCTGATTTAGTGAAAGCATAATAATTAATAGGATTTTTTAAACTACCTTCTAAATATTCGCCTTTAATACCATCAAAAACTGAATCTGTTGAAATGTAAATTATCTTAGCATCTTTATATTTCATTAAATTTTCAGTTGACTGTAAATTTAAATTGTATGCAATTTTTTTATTAAGTTCACAGTATTCTACATCTACATTCGCTGCACAGTGAATAATAATATCTGGCTTTACTTCATTTAGTTTTTCATAAAGCAAGTTTTCATCTGTAATATCACATATTACAGAATGAATTTTATCTAAATTATCATCACGTGTTCTATTCATTCCAAATACTTCATATTTTTTGTTCAATAGCATACAATCAACAATATCTTTTCCAAGCATACCATTTGATCCAGTAATTAATATTTTTTTTCTTTTATACAACGGTACCTCCATAATACTTATAATATTTTCTATTTTATTTTTTTTTGCTTAATAAAAGAATTAATATTGTGTAATTCCGGTTCTATTACGAACAATTCAATAATTTCCTTTAAATAAAAATCATGTTTTCCTTTATATAGTCTATCGTATATTGCGCAAATTAATTCAAAATCTTCATGTGTATCTAAAGTCAGTCTATATTTCGAGTAATCGATATCACTTTTATAAAAATATATTTTTTTTGAATTTTCATAAATATATGGAGTTACATGTTCTCTTTGATAATTTTCTTTTGCATTTAGAAATGCATCTTCTAAACTTTCAAAAGAAAAAACCTCAACATCTAATCCATTTGGATATGTACTTTTCGTAAAATCAGAACCTGTATTTGTTATAATATCAAATTCCCTATCCATATACACTTTAACTACATCATCAATAATTTTAGAATCAATGAGTGGACAATCCGAAGTTACCCTTACAATTATATCTAATTTATATTGCTTTGCAGCATAATAGTACCTACTTAATACATCATCTTCGCTACCTTTAAAAACAAGAACATCATTTTTAATAGCTTCATTCTCAATAACTAAATCTCTATCTAAATTTGTTGTTGCAATTATAATTTCGTCAATATATTCAGAAAGTTTAACTCTATTAATAACATGAGATAATACTGTATTATCTTTTATGTATTTTAAAATTTTTCCTTCTAATCTTGTTGAACCCATTCTTGCCTGAATTATTACACCAATTTTCATATAATTATTTACACTAAAATAATATCAGTGTTCTCCCCTTCTAATTTATTATGTATATTTAAATACATATGCTGAATATCTCTATTTAATCACTTAAAAATTCCACATTACATACATTATACAACTTTTTTTTATGACTAAGCAATATCGTTATTAGAATATATTAAAATGATTTTTTAAATAAAAAAAAACTAGAGAAAATTTAAATAAATTTTCTCTAGTTTTTTTTATTTCTTATCTAAATCAATTTCTTTAACAGCTTCTTTCTCGTCATCAGAAATTTTATCATTTTTTTGAATATCTACCTTTGAATTTGCAAGTGCATCAAAAGCAAATTTTTCAGCTTCAGATTTCTTTTTAAGTTCTTCTTCTTCAGCTTTTCTTTTTATATCATCTTCATCACGTTTTGCCTTTACTGCATCAAAGCCTTCATTAAATGCAAGTTCAAATTCAACATTATCGAGAGTTTCATATTCCATAAGTGATTTTGCAACTTCATGAAGCACTATCGTTTGTTCTTCAAGCATTTCAGTAGCTTTATCATATGCATTATCAACAATTCTTCTAACCTCTCTATCAATATCTGCAGCAACTTGTTCAGAATAATTTCTCTTAGTAGTCATATCTCTTCCAATAAATACTTCTTCACCATTATCATAAGACATAGAACCTAAATTATCACTAAAAGCATATCTAGTTACCATCGATCTTGCTATAGATGAAACTCTATTAAGATCATTACTCGCACCAGTACTAATATCATCAAGAATAAGTTTTTCAGATATTCTTCCACCAAGTAAAATTACAAGTTCATTTTCCATAAATTTCTTAGTTGAATAACTTCGATCTTCTTCTGGAAGTTGAAGAGTAAATCCACCAGCACGTCCTCTTGGAATAATACTAATCTTATGAACTGGATCTGTATCAGGAAGAAGCCTTGCAAGTATCGCATGACCTGCCTCGTGATAAGCAGTAAGTTTCTTTTCTTTTGGACTAATAACTCTACTTTTCTTCTCTACACCTGCAATTACTTTAATAGTTGCATCTTCAATAATTGGCATAGTAATTTTAGGCAGTCCTTTTCTTGCAGTCAAAAGTGCCGCTTCATTCATAAGGTTTTCTAAGTCAGCTGGAGTAAATCCAGGAGTACCCTTTGCAACAACTTTGAAATCAACGCTATCACTAACAGGTTTTTTCTTAGAGTGAAGTATAAGCATCTCTTCTCTTTCACGTACATCAGGAATACCAATAGTAATTTGTCTATCAAATCTACCAGCACGAAGAAGTGCTGGATCAAGTATATCAGGTCTATTAGTTGCAGCAATTACAATAATACCTTGATTATCAGAAAAACCATCCATTTCAACTAAAAGCTGATTTAATGTTTGCTCTCTTTCATCATGCCCACCGCCAAGACCTGCACCTCTTTTTCTACCTACCGCATCAATCTCATCAATGAATACAATACAAGGAGCAGTTTTTTTAGCTTGATCAAATAAATCTCTTACTCTTGAAGCACCAACACCAACAAACATTTCAACAAATTCAGAACCACTTATGCTGTAAAATGGAACTTTAGCTTCTCCTGCAACTGCACGACTAAGATAAGTTTTACCCGTTCCTGGTGGTCCTACCATTAAAATACCTTTTGGAATTCTTGCTCCTAGATTAATGTATTTTTTAGGATTTTTAAGGAAATCTACAACTTCCCACATTTCCTCTTTTTCTTCTTTTAAGCCAGCTAAATCAGAAAATGTAATTTTCTTTTGCTCATCTTCTTTTTGAAGTTTAGCTTTACTTTTACCAAACGACATAACTTTGGAACCGCCGCCCTGTGAATTTTGCATAAACACAAACCAAAACACCACAAATATTAGCACCATAAACACCATAGGTAGTAAATCCATATACCATGGGCTTGAAGACACTGGAACACCATTTAATGAAATTTTACCTTCATTAGAAAGCTTAAATAAATAATTTCCAACAGCACCCGCCATAATATCTGGCACTGTAGATTCAAACTTTGTACCATCTTTTAATACTCCACTTACATGTGTTGCTTCAGACAATGTTACACTTAAGACTTTCTCAGTTTCAAGTTGATTAACAAGCTGAGTTACATCAAATTTTTTAGCTTCATCGGGACTTGACGTCATATACTTTGCTAAGAACAAAACAACAATAAAAATAAGTATATAAAAAGTCGCTCCCTTAAAGAACTTTCTCATATTTTTGCCTCCTCATTCAGGTCTTTTTATTTTATCATATTTACACTTATCTATACAAGCTTTAAGGCAATAACTTTCTTTGTTTTTTTAGTTATTTTATAATTATCATTTATTGAAAAACCATAAACCCAAACTATATTATCCTTGTCACAAATAAGTGGAACAAAATCTCTTAAATCTTTTGCTACCTTTTTATCTATAAAATACCTACTAAGTTTTTTATGAGTATTCATTCCATATGGAACAAATGAATCTCCATTTTTTCTATACCTTATACTTAGTTGACCCTCAATTTTTTCATAATCTAAAAACACTTCATTTTTATTTTTCAACTGGCAATGTGCCGCCTCTGAAGCTTCCATTATCTTTAAATCTAAATTTTTAGATAAATAATCTTCTTTACTATTTTTTTTATCAATATATATTTTTAGTTCACTATATTCAGTTTCAAATATTACATTTTTCCAGTAAAATTTAGCACCTTGCCTATTATTTATAATAAGTCTATTTATACTTTCAATATCGTTAAAAGACAAATCGTTAATATCGCCATTTATTTTTTTTACAATCAATCTTATTAATCTTTTTCTAATAGCTAAATGTAAATTTAAGTATCTATCTCTATCTAATGTAGATTTAGGTAGATCAAAATAAAAAATTTCATTTACTAGACCACTAGTGTATTTTTCTAAAAAATCCTCATCCCCTCTTAAAATGCTAGAAGTTCTAACTGTTTTATCAATTATATTCACATTAAATTCATTTTCTATATATGGAATTAAATTTAATCTTACTTTATTTCTAAAGTAAACATCTTCAAAATTTGTATAGTCACGTCTTGGATTTAAGTTATTATCTTCGCAGTACTTCTCAATCAATTTTCTATCCACATCAAGGATTGGCCTTATAACACCATCATTTCTCTTATATTCAATACCTGTAAGTCCTTTAAGACCAGTACCTCTTATAAGTCTCATTAAAACAGTTTCTGCTTGATCATTCTTATTTTGAGCAATTGCTATTACATCAAGATTTTCTTTTTTTCTAACTTCGTTAAAAAGTCGATACCTTTCTATTCTTCCCGCTTCTTCAAATGACATTCCATTCTCTTTAGCCATTAAGCTAATATCTTTTTCAAAAATATACGATTTAATATTAAGGCTATCTGAAATTTTCTTCACATAATTAGCATCTAAATATGCATCGTCTCTAAAAAGATGATTTAGATGAACTACAACTATTCTTATATCAAGTTTTTCTCTTAGTTCATTAAGAGCATAAAGTAGGCTAATAGAATCAGGTCCTCCTGATACGCCAATTAATACTCCATCACCGATCGATATTAATTTTTCTCTATTTATAGTATCTAGTAATATTTTTAACATAATTACTCCTTAAAATATCAAACTTATACAAAAAAATATAAGCGAATATTATTTAAATTTCGCTTACTTTAGTATACTATCATATTTTTGTGAACATTTTATTTACAAAATTAATTTAATTAAAATAGTTATTGATATAAAAGCTACATAAACCTCATATTAATTACTCTAGATGATTTAATTGATATTTAACTGTGCATATCTATCAGTAGAACAAAAAAATCCATAATATTTATGATACCTACATCAATAATACACACTCTTTAAAGGGATTTAAAGCATATACATTATAACTGAGCAACATAATTATTATGGAGTTAATCGTATTTTTTAATTTTTTATACGTGAGTATCTAACACAATTTAAAATCTAATTATAAATAATATAAATGTAATGCCTTTAATATCAATCAAACTAATTTCATAGCTTTTTCCCATGTTTCTTTTAGTTCTACTGCAAGAAATAAAACTTCATCCACTATTTTGTTATCTTTTTCTAAATTTGCATCAACTAGACGTTCATTCATAAAAATATATAGTGACTCTAAATTATTACTAACATCGTAACTCATATCTAAAGTAACTCTAAGCTCTGTTATAATCGCTTGTACCCTTTGATTTGTAAAATTAGATTTCTCATATTTCTTTTGATCATTATATAATTTTACTTGTTTTAAAAATCTAACCATGCCCTCATATAGCATAAACGTAAGCTCTTCAGGTTTTGCACTCATAACCTTTTGTTCTAAATAATTTGCTGATTTATTATACTTAACCTTAGAATTAACCACTCTTAATTTTTGAATAGGTTTTTCATCTACTTTAGCATTATTAGGTTTCTTATAGTTATAAGGATTTACCATTGCCATAATTACACTTCCTTTATTTTTTTCTATCAAATATCAAACCTGAATTTTCATTAATATTTCTATAACTTGAATGAACTTTTCTTTTTGTTTCAATTTCTTTTAACTTAAGTTTGTTTTTATTTTGTTCACCTTCAAGTTCTCTTTTCATTTCATCCATTTCAACTTTTATACTTGACTCAAGTTTTAATATTTTATCTTTAATAATTTCTTTCTCATTTTCTATAATATATTTATCGTCAATTTTCTCGATTTTATTAAGAATATCTTTTCTAGAAGAAATTAAATTTTCAAAAATATCAAATCTCCTCGATTTTAAAGCACTAAGCATAGCAGCTGTTAAATCAATATATTCATATACTAATTTTTTAAACATTATTTATATACACCTATCCCATTTGTGACATTAACGAACTTGATTGAGATTGCATTTCAGAAAGAGCAGCTTCCATTTTACCAAATTGTTCATAATAATGATCTTCTTTATCTTGAAATAATGCAAGTAAATCTGTAATTCTAGAATCATACTCTATTATCTGCTTACCAATAATATTAGTAGCATTTGGTGATATATCAGATATTCCTGATTTTTCCACCAAAATCCCTTTTAAGTTGTTAGAATCTCTCGTTATTCTAATATTATCTTTTATGATATCCTGAAGTCGATAGCCTAATCCACTTTCGTTGTATCTTTCAGTTGCATTTGCACTATCAAGATAAGCTTTATCAGATGAATTAGTAAACAATTTAACAATTTTGCTGTAGTTATTTTCTAAATTGCTTTTTAACTTCGTTTCATCAATAACCAATTTTCCTTCATCTTGATAATTAGATGAAGTCGTAATTCCAATCTCATATAGTGAAATTCCTGCATTAGTTACTGTATCATACATAGCTGTTCTCATCTTACTAAGAATTGAAGATAATTCAGATTTACCTTTTAAAGAACCGCTCTTAGCTTTTTCTTCCCATTTATCAATTTCCTCTTGAGTCATATCTTTCTTTTGATCATCAGTAAGTGGTTTATAATCGCTAAATTTTTCTTCACTATACTTATCACTTAAATCTTTAATTAAAGTATTATAAGCATCAACAAAATTTTTAATTTTAGTGTATAAACCATCAGTATCTTTTGAAACAGAAATATCTATAGGATCTACTCCAGAGTAAGTATCTTTAAGAGTATAAAGAACACCATCTAAAGTAAATGTATTACTAGATTTTGTTACATCTACTCCATCAATATTGAGTTTTGCATTAAGCCCTGAAGTATGAACACCTGTGTCAAACTTTAATTTACTAGTAAAATCTGCACTTAGGGTCATATCATTAGAAGAACCTTCACTTGTAGATTCTATATTAAATTTATCATCTAAAGGACTATAGGTCATTTTCGCATCTAGCGAAGCCCCATTAACTAAATCCATTAAATCTGATACTGTAGTGGTCTGACTAACTCCTAGACTACTAAGAGATGTTCCATTTACCGTCATTGTTGTTAAATCTGCATCAACAATACCAAATAAATCATTTAAAGATTTTGAACTATAACTAGTAGTACTTTCCCCCGAACTAACTCCAAGCCAAGTCATAGATGCTTCTTCTCCAGTTATACTAAGAAGTGTTAAATCGTTACCTGGACTAGCAAATTTAATATTATTACCTGAAACAGAAGCAATACTATTAAAATCTGATCCAAATTGAGTCCCTATTTCAGAGTTTAAAGCTGTAGTAAAATCCGTTATATTGTCAATTGCACTCATATCAATAGATATAGTTTTTGAAGTTCCATCTATAGTTAAACTAGTTTTAAAAATTGCGGGTTTATTTGTTGCAAAATCAGTGACCAAATCTCCACTTAATATTTGATTAAATCCTTGACTTGCACTTTCATATTTATCCTTGGTAGCTAGTTGAGTAATACTAGATACCGTATGAGTAAAATCAGTAATATCAGAAGTTCCTGTTGCTGTTAAATATGATACATCTGTGCTATTTACACTAACATCTGAAGAAAAAGAAGCAAAAAAGGTTGGACTAGTTATATTAGTACTTGTATTGGTAAGATCTAAGTTATTTAACTGAAAAGTATCCAATTTAGAAATTGTATCTCTATAAGCCTCTTGCTCCCAAACAGCATATTGTTTGCTTGCTTTTAAATTATCAATTTTAACTTGCTCTGAGTCCATCAATTTTTTAATTATCATATCAGTATCAATACCTGATGTAATACCTGTAATTCTAGTAACTGACATACTATTCACCTTCTTTCAGAAATAAATGGGTTTTATGCTTTTTTATCAACAACCATGCCGGCCATTTCCCACATTTTAGCAATCATATCTTCAATTTTCTTTGGCGGAAATTCTGCTATAACTTCTCCTGTATCTGTGTCTTTAATTGTGTACATAATCGTACCTGTTACATCATGTACTTGCCTTTCAACTTCTCTATTATAGTGATTTAAAGATTTATTAGCTTGTTTAATCGCTTTTTCTAAAACACTATTATCAGAATTCTTTTTATCAACAACGTTCTGCTTAACCCCATTAATTTCAACAACATCTACTTTATCCTTTGAAATTTTTGGGGTATTTGGGGCATTTGATACTTTCGGAACATTTTGTGTACTACTAGAATCCATCCTAGTTTGTACTACCGGTGTATTTACATTATCAACTTTCATAAATCCGTCCTCCTTGATCAGTTTGTTCTTTAATTAGGTATCGGCATAAAGAAAATATACTTTAAAATTTTCTAATTATTATGCAAAAATATAAATTTATTATTAATACAATATTCAAGAAATTTTAAAGATTCTTTTTCAATTATCTTTTTATCAAACTTACTTATTATTTTTTTAATAGTTCTTTTTCCGTTAATGTAATTAATTAATTCATAAGCCATGTCATCTATTTTTATCCACCTTATTTCAATAAAATCATCTTCAAAAAAATTTGCTACATCTAAACCAATGAAATAATTAATTTTACCGTTCATAATTTCTGTTTTAAGCTTCAAAAAAACATTTTTATAAGGAACTAAATTTTTATTGCTTAAACCTAATACTCCCTGTTTAAACTCCTTTTTAACCGCAATAAAATGGTGCTTTTTTAATTTTCCATTTAACATTTCTGCAAGGTGCCATTTTTCTAGTTGAGTTAAATCTTTTACTAAAGAAGAAAATTCTACATCATCAATATATTCATTTGGATCCATTGTTCTTCTATTTGTAAAATCTACTAGCCTCATACCACCTTCTTCTATCATACTATTAAGTGAAAGTACATTATATCTAAATTCATTTACATTTAAAAGTAAATCTACTATATGTTGATCCCCTTTTTCTATATCATCATTTTTATTAATTTCACTTAATCTTAGATCTTTATTTATAAATTTCAGTATTTTTTTAGTTATTATTATTTTTTCTTTAAAACCGCTTTCTTTTTTTAAATACTTAATACTTTCCTGCATAAGACCAATTTCAAATCTACCATATTCTCCATAAACCATTGCGGAAAGAACTCCATCATCTTTTAAATGCTTTTTGAGATTTTCTACACCTTTAGACGGATTTTCAAGATGATGAAGCACTCCTGTACTCATAATATAATCAAATTTTTTATCTAAATTCATAGTCATAATATCATCATTAATAAATTCTATATTCTTAATGTTTAATTCTTCAGCATATTTTTTTGCCATATTTAAAGAAGCTCTACTTATATCCACATAAGTAAAATTTACATTTGCATATATAATAGCACCAGAAAGAGAAGATTCACCTGTACCACATCCTGCAATAAGTACATTTGCATTATTAAATGATTTATATTTATTGTTTGTCAAACTTTTCAAATATTTAAGATTATAAAGAGCAGTTGGTTCCGCATTTTTTAAAGAAACATCTCTCATATAATCTGGAATAACACCATTCCATAGATTAGGATATGCATAGTCTTCGTATTGATTTGAAATATCTTCAGTTACATCATTATTAATTTCTAATTTTTCTTTATCAAAAATTTTTGAAGAAGAAATATTCATCATAGGAATAAGCTGAGAATCAATTATAGATACACCGAAAAAATAATCTTTATTTTCTACCGATAAAAGTAAATATTTTAAAAGTCCATTAAATCTAGAAAGCTCTTCATCATTCCATTTCTTTATAATATCTATATCATTATTTATATCATCTGAAAATTTTGCAAAATTATTCAATATACTTTTACTATCTCTAGTTCTAAGAGCATCAGAGAGTTTTAGTGCACTTTCTATTAATTTATTACTCATATTTACCTCCATTTTCAAGTAAGTTTATCCATTCTTTCATGCTATTTATACCTTCATGTAAAGCGAATTTTGGTTTCCAGTTTAATAATTCTTTTGCTTTTTTACTATCACATTTTAATTTCATAATTTCACTCTGTGGATGTATATGCTTTATATGATTAATATTTACTTTTCCACCTGAAATCATATCTGCAAGATCATTAATTGATATATCTTCTCCAAGTCCTGCATTTATTATCTCACCATTTGACTTATCACTAAAACCAGCACTTATAATAAAATCCACACAATCATCAACATAAAGCAAATCTCTAGTCTGTAATCCATCTCCATATATATCGATATCTTGCATTTTTTTCACTCTATCAATAAATATAGAAACAACTCCGCCCTCTCCATTACTCTTTTGATAAGGTCCATATGTATTGAATGGTCTAATTATAGCTACAGGAAGATTATAAGTATAATAATAAGATAAAGCTAAATTTTCGGACGCTATCTTAGAACCAGCATAAGGAGAAGCTGGTTTAGTTCTATGATTTTCACTAATACCACTTTCATTAGTAGCTTTTTCATAAACCATACAGGTACTCATAAATACGAATTTAGTATTATTTTTTCTACATCCCTCAAGTACATTCATAGTACCAACTACATCACTATTAAAAGTATCATACGGATCATCAATACTATCCTGTACATTTATCCTAGCCGCTAAATGAAAACAAATATCAAATTTTTTCAAATCAAAAATTGTATTTATATATTTTTTATCTTCAATGCCCATTTCAAAAAAACTAAAGTTACTAAGACTCATAAATTCTTTAATATTTTCAATACTTCCATTTGAAAAATCGTCAATCACAGTAATACTATTTTCTGTTTTAACTAATTTTTTTACTAAATTTCTTCCAATAAAACCCGCTCCACCAGTAATTAAAATATTCATATTAATTTCTCCCAATTATTCTAATTTAATGCTTTTTACTCCAAAGATAAGGAAGTAACACTCCATAATCAACATTTAAAAACGTTTCATTTATTTCCTTGATATATTCTTTACTAACACTCTTCCCATATATTTCATTAATTTCTATTAATTGATCTAATGAATCTACTCCAATAACTATATAATCAATGCCTAGCGAATATTTAGAAAATAATAACGCCCCTTCTAAAACTGTATAATCATATTTTTTAAGTATTTCATTAAATTTATTTAAATAAACACCAGAATTTTTAACTCTTTTTTCTGCATCATTTGGCTCCATAAAAAGCAATCCTTGTAAAAATGAACTTCTAGCTAATACTTTAATATTTTTTTCTTTTGTAATTTCAAAAAAATTTGTTTTATTAAGCCTTAAATCAAATACATTAAAGGGAATTTGTATATAATCTATTTTCAAATTATTAACAGCATAAAGTGCATCTTCCACATTATAAATTGAAACCCCAATATTTTTAGTCACTCCTATTTTTTTAAGATTATATAATTCATTCACTATACGTTCATTATACATATACTCTGGATTATGAAGTAGTAAAGCATACAACTTTTTTAAATTCATTTTTTTTATCGATGTATTTACTTGATTAAAAATAATCTCTCTTAACTCTTTTTTTTCACATGTAATATCATTTTTTTCCAGTGTTAATTTTGTAAAAATATTAATTTCATCTAACTTATTTTTTAAAATATAGTCTCCAATTATTTCTTCAGCATCGCCATAAACTGGAGCTGTGTCAAAGAACACAATCCCTTTATCGATTCCGAATTTAATAATTTCATGTATCTCATTTACCGATCTCTTTCCTTTTTTATTATTAATGCCATAATCCATTCCGAACTGCACTGTTCCAAGACATATTTTTTCCATAATTCACCTAATTTATTTCTCTAAAAACAGGTTTAGTAGCTTTACCAATTAATAATCCTTCTGTACTCTTATTATTTATTGCCTTTAAATAAACTTCACAAGACTCTTTAAAGACCTTTAAAGTAAGATTAATATCATCATAATTATGCTCATGTGCTATAGTGAAAACACCTTGAAAAAGAACCCCTCTAGTTATCATCTCTTGCATAAAAAGTGTCCTAAACTCCATAGATACATTCAAATTATAATCTTTAAAAATAACTGCAGGAAAAATAGGATAGCCAATGATTTCAATATATTTAGTAAGTCCTAAATCCTCAATAATTTTATTAGCATTTGTAGTAATATATTTTCCTTTTTCCCAGTTTTTTTCTATTATATTTTCATCTTTTAATTCATTTATAACTTCAATCGCAGCCGCAAGACCATGTGTTTCAGCTCCATGAGTCGTTGAAATAAGAAAAACTTTTTTTAATCCTTCTTCTATCCCACCAAGTTTCATAATATCTTTTTTACCTGCTAAAAATGCTACAGAAAATCCATTTCCGACAGCTTTTCCAAAAGTAGATAAATCAGGCTCTAATCCAAAATACTCCTGGGCTCCGCCTAGAGCATATCTAAATCCTGTTATCATTTCATCTAAAATAAATACAGTTCCATTTTTTTTACATTCGTTTTGAAGCTCAATTAAGAAATTATCTTTTGGTTGGTCAAATTTTACCGCTTCAAGAATTAGGCAAGCTATTTCGCCCTCGTTTTCCTTAAACATCTGCTTAACACTTTCAATATCATTATAAGAAAATTTTACAGTTAATTCTTTTGTGCTTTTGGGAATTCCAAAATCGCATTTTGTTGACCCTATAAACCAATCATCATAGCTAAAAAATGGTTGGTCTTTACACACTGCAACTTTTTCCCTTAAGGTATATGCTCTTGAAAGTTTGACCGCAGCTGTTGTCACTGTTGACCCATTCTTAGCAAATTTAAACATATCATATTTAGGAAATACTTCTTTAAGAAGTTTTGCAAAAGTAAGTTCAATATCGGCAGGTCTTTGAAAATTCACTCCATAATCTAGTTGTTTTTTTACTGCATTTATAACTTTTTCATAAGCATGTCCTAAACAAACTGATGTAAGACCCATAGTCCAGTCAAGATATTTATTGTCATCTATATCCCATATATAAACTCCTTTACCTCTCTTTATTCCTTTAGGTGAAAGAAAAGGAAATTGATCATCTCCTTTACTGTATGTATGTGCACCACCTGGTATTAAATTATTTATTTCTCTAGAAAACTCATTGTTTTTCTTAAAATTAGTATATTTCTTCATAACAAACCTCCAATTATATCAATTTTTCGTCTTCAAAAATCTTTCTAATTTCTTCCCTTGATACTATTTCATGCCTATCCGATCTATAACTATCCATTACTTTTTCACTTACTATTTTTTCTTTATATTTATTATTTTTGAAATATGAAGGTATTACAAACATATCTTCAAATTCCATCGCCTTTAAAGCTTCATCTTTTGTCATTAATTCTTCATACATTTTTTCACCTTGTCTAAATCCAATTATTCTTTTTTTAATTTTTGAAACATTTATATCATATTTTTTTGCAGTTTCTTCAATAATACATTCAATTAAATCATCTAATTTAATACAAGGCATTTTTAATATAAACGTTTCTCCTCCATCAGCTCTATCAACTACTCTAAGTAAAAGTTCTACTGCTTTTGATACACTCATCATAAATCTAGTCATTTGGCCATTTGTTACAGTGACTTCTTTATTATTAATAACCTGCTTCTTTATACTTGGTATAACTGAGCCACGTGAGCCCATAATATTACCAAATCTAACTACAGAAAATTTGGTTCTATAACTCCCAGAATTAGATCCCTCAGACACAAATAATTTTTCAGCTAATAATTTTGTAGCCCCATAAGTATTCACTGGATTAATAGCTTTATCACTAGAAGAAAAAATAACTTTTGAAACATTGTTTTTTATTGCAGCTTTTATAACATTTTTGGTTCCAATAACATTCGTTTTAATTGCTTCTTCAGGATTATATTCACATGAACCAACATGTTTCATAGCTGCTAGATGAAAAACATAATCAATTTGATCCATAGCAAACTCAAGTCTAAATTTATCTCTAATATCACCTATTAAAAATCTTAATCTTTCATCATCTCCATATTCTTGCATCATCTCAAACTGTTTAAACTCGTCTCTACTAAAAACTCTAATTACCTTAGCTTTTTCTTTTAAAAGTCTTTTGACTAGTGCTTTTCCAACGGTTCCTGTACCGCCTATTATTAATATTTTTTTATTTTCAAAATTACTCATAATATCACTCTTCTTTTTTATAAATTTTCTTAAGTTCATTAAGAACAAAAAATACAATCTCAATATAATCATGAATCTCAGCATTTTTTGTTATATGTTTTTGAATTTCATTTTTATACTTTTCTATTTCATCGACATTTTCAATATTAAAACTAATATCATATGCCTGAAAAAGTAGCTTTAAATGTGCTTCAACAACACTACTGTAAAAAGGATTTTTAGCCAATTCACTATCAATATATATAAGCTTACCAAATACCTCTTTTAATTTTTCAATTTTACTATAGCCATCACTTTCTTCTAATTGTTTTATTAATATAAATTTTGTTTCTATACTTTTCTTAATAAACAAACTATCATCCCAAATATGTTTAAATAGCAATTTTTGATTTTCATAACTATACCCATCTTTTATATCTTTACTAAGTTCATTTTTTATACTATATTCATCAATATAATTTAAATCTAAAAGTAAATCAGATAATGGAAGAAGCGTAGTTCCTTTAATAGATGCTCCACCTAAACTCACATTATAGTGTGGTATATTAGTTTCAGAAATCATAAGTTCAAATTGATCTTTCATTCCCCAATATGCTAAATCAGTATATGATTTTTCGCCAAGATTGTTTGTAATTTCTATATAATCTTTTAAGTTAAAATCAATTTTTTCATCATCATTCCAAGAACCTTTAGCATATCTTTTTTTACCACTAAAACTTAAATCTTGCCCAAGAAGTACTATTTTACTTGCACCAGACTTAATAATAAAGTCATGCGTGACACTTGCAATAGAATAATTACTTTTATAATACTCTATTTCTTTACCGATAGTATTATAAAAGTATTTTACCAAATATTCTGAATCAATTGCAATTCTTATAATTGGCCCCTTATAATAATTTAAAATTTCATAATACATAGAATTCATAAAAATTAATGGGACGTCATCATTATACACATCTTTAAAAATTTCCATATTCTCATCAAAAGGGTCCATAAAAAATCTAAAATGAGGTTTCACTCCATTTTCTTCAAGTATTTTAATAGCTGTACCAACCGCAATTACTATAGATTTCTTTTTAAGCTCTTCTATTTTATCAATTTCTCTTCCAAGAGATGGCCCAGCAGAAACTATTGTAACAACCTTGGAATTTAAAAATTTCGAAAAATTTTCACTACAATGCTCACTAGAAAACCTAATGTTCATAAGTTCATTAATAAGATTAATTCTAGCCGTCGATCTAACCGTATTTAAATTTATTCGAAGATTTTTAATGTAATCATGTAGTTTCTTCATAACAACTGTATAATAGTCCTCAAAAGCACTAATAATATACATATGATATACAAAGCCTATATTAGTTTTTATATTGGTTTTTATAAAATCCAATGCCATATTATATGTTTCTTCAATTGTTCTATTTATAACGATAGTCAAATTACTCGTAATATTTAATTTTGATAAATCCGATATATTTATAAAATTTATAAAAAGCTTTTTGCTTGGTTCAATTAACATAAGGTTTTTAAGTTTTGGATATCTAGTTTTAATTTCTTCAATAAAATGACCTTCTCCGCATCCAAAAATAACCAGACTTTCTACTTGCTTATCCAGTTTAGAAAACATTTTATTCATTTCATTTTGCACATCGTATATACTATGTAAAAAAATACTATTATTATTCTTTATAAAATATTTTGCATTTAAACTTGCATTTATATTAACTTTAATATCCTGTATATCCTCTCTCTCCTGCAGATCATTTGATACATAGGGAATTCTTCTTTCTAAAAATTCTATATTTTTTTCTATTATTTTCATTACATTTTCCCCTCAAGCAAAACTGGTTTAATTTCATATTTTATAAGATCTGCAAATAACAATAAATCATTATTATTTAATGCGTATTCAAGATTTTGAAGAACACTAGAATTTTTTCCTTGAAACTTTAAATAATTTCCTTCTATGATTTTAAATAGTTTTTCAATCGCTTTATTTCTTTCTAAAGTATTTTTTAAAAAAATACTATCTATTATACTATCTATATTCATGCTTACACCTCATATATATATTTTAAAAAATCGGCCTCAAAGAGACCGATTAAAGTTCAACCATTTTAAAGACTATCTCAATAATTGAAGTACTCCCTGAGGAGCTTGATTTGCTTGAGCTAACATCGATTGACCAGCTTGTTGAAGAATATTATTTTTAGTAAATTCCATCATTTCCTTAGCCATATCAACGTCTCTAATTCTTGATTCTGATGCTTGCATATTTTCAGAAGATGTATCTAAGTTCTTAATAGTATGTTCAAGTCTGTTTTGAGCTGCACCAAATTTGGCTCTTTGACTTGAAACATCAACAATAGCTGCATCAAGCTGAGTTATCAATACCTGAGCTTTGGCAGTAGTAGAAACAGCAGTGTTATCAGCTACTAAAGTGGCAATATCTGTTGTTCCAGTTACACCACCAAGATTTGAAGAACTCATATCTGTAAAGGCTACGCTCATTGTTTGGTTAGCATTAGCTCCAATTTGGAATGAAGCTGAGCCAGTACCTGTTACAAGAATAGTAGAAGCGTTAACTCCAGCAGCGATATTAGTTGCTGTTGCAGCTGCTGTTGCTGTTAAACTAACTTTAACTCCTAAACTATCGAAATCTAAGTTAACAACATCACCTGCTGCTGCTGCTGCTGCAACTGTAATAGTTTGAGCTTTACCATCAGTACCTGTAAGTGTTAAAGAAGTATCTGATGATGAAAAAGTGTAAGTCTGAGCTTTTGCAGAACTTACCTCAAGTGTAGTTACAGTAGTATTGTTAACAGTACCACCGACAACAACATCACCAGTTCCATCTTTACCTATTAAAGTACCATCAAGTATTTTTTTACCATTAAATTCAGTAACAGATGAAATTCTATCTACTTCTGATCTAAGTGCATTCATTTCTTCACCAATTGCAGTTCTATCAGTAGATTGTAAAGTATCATTTGAAGCTTGTACTGATAGTTCTCTCATTCTTTGAAGTATTGAATGAGTTTCATTAAGACCACCTTCAGCTGTTTGTATCATTGAAATACCATCTTGTGCATTTCTAGAACCTTGATTAAGACCTCTGATTTGTCCTCTCATTTTTTCTGAGATTGCAAGACCAGCAGCGTCGTCGCCAGCTCTATTGATTCTTAAACCTGAAGATAATTTTTCGATTGATTTTGATCCGTTTTCTCCGCTAATACCAAGTTGTCTAGCAGTGTTCATCGCCATAAGATTGTGATTAATTCTCATAATTGATTCCTCCTTGAGTTTTTTGTATGACATCCTTGTCATAGTATATTAATAATATCTGAAATAATAAGAGCGGCCGCCACTATATTATTTTCATACTTTAGTATCGGTATTTTTTTTCTTTACTTTAATACTTTTTTAATATTTTTTTATTTTTCTTTTACTAATCCAGTTAATTCTTTAAGTTTTTCTTTATTTGCCTGAGCTTTTTTATTTTCTTCTTCTATTTTAATAAAAATTTCTTTTCTAAATACTTCCACTTCTTTAGGTGCTTCTATACCAAGTTTTATACGCCCATCACCTATTTGAATAATTTTAACTTCAATATTCCCATTAATAATTAAACTTTCTTCTTTTTTTCTTGTTAGTATCAGCATATTTGCCTCCTATTTATTAACCTTCTTAAATATACTATGTTTATACGGGAAATCTTCATTTAAAATTAACTGTTTTGCTTTTTTATTATTTTTATTAATAATTATTGGGGCTTTTAAATTTATAGTAGTATTCTTTACTTCATTTGGTATAACAGTAATGCTATAAATTTCAATATCTTCATGCGTTTTTATATTAAGCTTTTCAATAATGCTATCATTAACTTCAAAGTCATATTCATCTAAAAATAGAAATGGTGAAGTAACAATAAAACTTAATTTTTCATCTACTATAGATTGAAGCCAATGAAAAGGAAGATCTGGTTCTGGATTAATTATTAATATAAACTCCTTCATATTTGTGAAGCCATATAATCCTTCTTCAAAATATATTATATCTTCCTTTAAAAATTCAATTTCACCTAAAAATTTTGTTTCAATCTTCATACATACCTCCATTATATTTTCTTGTCAAATTTGTCTTTAACCGCTTTCATAGTTATAGAATTTTTTTGTCTCATGTATATTTCTACTTTACCCATTTTACTTTCAATTATAGGTTTATTTGCTTTTATATTATTATTTACTTTTCCCTTTTCAACTTTTATATCAAGTTTTCCTTTTATAACGTCTATTTTTGCTCCTGAACGTGGCATTGTAACCATACCTGTTTCTCTTTGAAACTGAAGATATGCATTTTCTTCGGCCTGGTCTGCAATTGGAGTTCCACCCTTATGAATATCAGCTAGTTGATTTCCTTGGTCTACATTTTTTGCCATAGCCTTATACATAGCGCTCTTAGCTATACTAATAAATTCTTTTGTTAATTCAAATGGATTTTTTAAATTTGATTCCGAAAATGCCGCGCTTTGATCTATGGTAACTTTAGGAAGAGTAGATTCAATTTTCACTTTTGGCAAAGTAGAAGACAAATCAAAATCTGCTTTAGGTTGCTTTATAGAAAGAGATGCATTTGTAGTCTTTATTCCTATTTTAGCATTTGTACTATTTATCTCAATTTTCATAAAATCATCACCTTAAATGCTGAATCATATTTTCACTTTATAATTTGACACTTACATTAAAACTAAAAACTCATATACATATCATACTTAGTTCTATTTTATAAAATCTATTAAACTTGGTTGAATTACTCTAGAACCTGTTGAAAGAGATGCTCTATAAACATTTTCTGAATTTTTAAGCCACATAATTACTTTAGACATATCAGCGTCTTGTACATCACTTAAAAGCTTAGTTATAGATACACTATTTTCATCAATTCTATTTGTTACAAGTTCCATCCTATTTGTTCTTGCGCCAACATCCGCAAGTTCAGTTAAAAAATTTTCTACATGTGAATCAATAGTATCTAAAAACGAACTAATCTTTGTTTGATCATTGCTAGTTAGGGATGAAATAAGTTCATCAAAATCTTGAATCAATTTACTCTTATTTGATTTTATTGGTCTTACTTCTATTTTGGGGACACTTCCATCACTTAAAGTTCCTGTTGTCGAAAAAGTTAAATTTCCACCACTAACTCCAGCTACCACCGAACCCGATGCAAAGCCAGCAGCCGTAATTGCCGAATTTAGACTACTTACTAAAGTAGACACATCCTGTGGACTTACAGTTCCAAGTGTTATTTTTTTTGTTTCATCATTTACTGTTAATAAAAAAGATTTATTGTCAAAATCAGTCCCTATATCTGCGTCAGATATACTTGCACCACTTACCTCAGCTTCACTAACATTAATTCCACCACTATAGGTAGACGAAATAGCCGGTGTGCTAGTGATCGATTCTGCTACAAGCCCATAAATTTTAGGCTCAATAGCAAGTTTATTATCAGCGTTAAAATATATATTAGCTGTGTCTTCCAGTTTATTAGCCGACCCATCAACAGAATTATTTAATGCATCAATAAAATCTGCTTTTACAATTGGAGTATCTACAGTTCCTTTTAAATTTGTAGTATCTACTGTGAAATTAGTTCCACCAATATTTATAGTGAAACCACCAGTGCTATAATCAGAAGTTAAATCTATTTCATTGTCACTTAACAACTTCGATTTCGATGCAGCTACTCCATCGCTCGTACCAGATGGCATTTTTGTTATAAAGTTACTGTTGTCAGGAACATAACCATATAAATTTATACCATTTGTACTAATTTTTATATCTTCACCAACCCCAATTTGATAGGATGTTTCAGGAGTATTATTTATATCGTTATCTGTAATATCAACATTAAAAGAACCATCATCTTTTAACAATTTTTTATCTGTATGATAGCCAGAAAATATATATCTACCTGCAAATGAAAAATTAGCATTTGATATAATCTGTTCTTTAATTTGCTCCATTTCTTTTGCAATATTTGAAGTTTCAAGTACGCTATTTGAACCATTAGCTGCTTGAACAGTTAATTCTCTTGCTCTTTGAAAAAGTTTATTTGTATCCATCATATTACTTTCAGTAGCTTCAAGCCAAGAAGTTGCATCTCTAGTATTTGTTGCGTACTGATCAAGTTCAGAAGCATCTGTTCTATATTTAATAATTTTTGAAGCACCAACAGGATCATCTGAAGCACTTTGAACCCTTTTACCTGTAGCAAGTTGGTCTTGCATAACCTGCATTTTATTTAAGTTATTATTAACATTCGATATTAAATTCCTAACCAGCATTGAATTTGTAACTCTCATCTTCTCACACCCTTTAAATTTAACTAATAACTTGATAATTAAAAATTAATTTGTTTCTTAATAAATAGAATATAACCTATCTCACAAGATTTATTATAGTTTCAAGTAACTTATCTACAGTTGTAAGCATTTTTGCATTTGCATTGTAGGAATGCTGAAATTGCACCATACTTGCCATTTCTTCATCAAGAGACACCCCTGAATACGATTCTTTGCTATTAGTAACAGAATCCACCATAACCTTTTGATTATCTTTTACTCTCGTTGCTTCCTGGGCATCTACGCCTAAGTTTGATACTAAAGATTTAATAAAATCATCTGGAGAACCCCAATCAAAAAGTTCAACATTATGTCTTACGTCAGCAATTTTAAGCGCATTATTTCCATCACCTGGAACACCGTCCTGTGACACCGATGCTTCAAATTTATTTAAATCATTTTCAATATCACTCGAAATAGTTACTTCACTTGCTTTCATTCTGTCTACTAATAAATAGGTATCATCAACTAGTTTTACAGATTTACCTTTATAATTTGGATTATTGTCAATAATACTTGCAATATTATTTTTCATAATTTTATCATTTTCTTTATCTGTAAGCGAAGAAGATGTACCACTAAGTACTGCAGATGTAACGTCTACTCCAGCTCCACCGTTAAAACCTTTTGTTTTTAAGTACGTTTTATAATCACTAGATGACATTCCATTAATAGTAAACATAAAAGTCCCTGTATTTTTATCAAGATCATAGCCTTTTTGATGTACATTATTAATTTCTGTACCCATGACATCTATAAATTCATTTGTTTTATCTAAATAATATGGAATCCCTTTATCAGTGCCCGAAATATTATCTCTCATTTCTGTTATACCTTTTATTTTACCCGAACTAGCAGTGAACGTTGAACCAGAAGACCATACCAAATCTTTTAAATGACTTGTATCTACATCGTTAAGTTTGCTTGTTCTTTCTGTCTGCTCTAGAGTATCATGATTATAGTGATTAACTATTTCATGGCCCGCAACAGAAACATGAAATCTTTTTTGATCATCTTCATAGTAATTTATTTCAACTAATTCTGACATTTTATCTAATAATAAATTTCTTTGATCCCTAACGTCGTTTGCTTTTCCACCTTCAAGTTCTGAACTGTAAATCACTTTATTTAAAGTCGAAATTTGCTCGGCATACCCATTTATATCTGTAATCGCTACACTAAGTTCAAAATTTGTATCATTTTGAAGTTTTTCAAGTTTTGAGTAAGTGTTGTTTAATCCTTTTGTAAGTGCTATCGCCCTCTGTCTTACCAAAGCTCTTGTTGTTAAACTTTCTGGATTTTTATTAAGTTCTTGAAGCGAACTATAAAACTGATCCATAATTTTACTTATTCCTGATTCAGAAGGTTCATTTATTATTGCTTCAATATTTTTAAGAATATCTTCTTTTTTTGACCACTCACCCATTTTACTATTTTCTGTTCTAAATGAATAATCTAAAAATTCATTTCTAATTTGTTTTATAGCATCAGTATCAACGCCAGTTCCAATCATTCCCTGAATTGATGGAAGTGAATCTGGAGAAAATGCATGCATATCAACTCTTTGTCTTGAAAATCCTTCTGTGTTTGCATTTGCAATATTATGTGATGTTACTTGAAGTGCTCTTTGTGAAGCAAATAATCCTGATTTTGCAATATTAAGTCCAAAAAACGTTGATCCCATTATAATCCCACCTTTTCTTTGATGATTAACATTTCATTTATCCGATGCCTTAGAGTTCTAATACCCCCACTTCTTAAAAAAGTAGGGGATAAAGAACTCTAAAAAGGCCCTGGATTATGTTTTCTAAGATTCAGTGGGAGTAAAAACCCCCTCTGAATCTAAGAAATTCATTTATGCCTTTGCATCAAATAAACTTTTCCTTTGAATAAACTTCGGATCTTTTCCATCAGAAGCGTATTTATTATCTTCTTCTATTCCTGCTAATAAACCAATATTAAAATCAATAAACTTAAGTGATTGATCTATAAGCTGACTATTCAACTCATTCTTATTTTTAATATCGTCAATAATTCCAATAAGTTGATTTTTAACTGTATTTAATTTGTTTTTTGAATCTTGGTCTAAATGTGTTATTAGTTCAGTTATAGTATCAATATTTTTTATATTTAAATCTTTCATAATTTTATTTATAACTTTTTCTCTGTAATTTTCTAGTTTTACAAGGCTCATAGCAAGTCCTTGTTCTCTAATAGTTATTTTATCAAGTTCTTTTATTTTTCCATCTATAATAATTTGTTTTTTATCATCTGCAATTTTTGTAAGTTCTTTGTATATTTCATACTCTTTTTGAAGAGCATTTATTAAATCGTCTACATAGTTAACTAACATATTTTACTCCTTTTTCCTTGGCTATTTTTACTAAAAATATTAAGTTTAAAAAAGGGAACTATCACAGTTTTCTGTAAAAGCTCCCTTTTCACTCGTCTTATGTCACTTATCACTTAAAGAACTAAGTATCTTTTCAGCAACTTCTCTACTAGAAGGTTTATATGTTCCGCTGCTAATTTGCTTTTTGACACTATTTATCTTGTCCTGTCTTACTTCAGGCAAGGCATCAAAAGCTTTTTTTGCAACTTGAAACTCTCTTGCTTCATCAGATATCTCAATTTTGTCTTTTGAAAATTTTACTCCTTCTGTTGATTTAACTTTATTAACATTTTTTCCATAACTTTTCATAACTTTTTGAACACTAGGATTATTAAAAATCTTCATAAAAACACCCCCAATCACTACCGATTTTTCTTAACTTTGTTATCGGCATCTTTGAAGGAGTCTTTAATGTTTTCTTATATTTTTTTATTTTAACCATGTTGACAATCATTTAGATGATTTTTAGTCATCATAATGTCCTTTACATTGAATTATCTCTATAATTCCATCTTTTAAATCATATACAAGTCGATTACATTCGTCAATTCTTTTACTCCAACCTTTACAATATTTAAGTGGCTCTGCTTTTCCTATTCCACCATTACCATTTCTTTCAATATCTTTTAATATTTGATTAATTCGTTTTAATGTTTTTCTATCTTGACCTTGCCAGTATATATATTCTTTCCACGCTCTTTCAGAAAATACAAGTTTACTCATTTGCCATATCCTCAAGTTCTTCCATTGTCTTTACGACAACTTTGCCTTGATTTATTTGCTTAATAGATTCATCAATTGATTTCAAATTACTAGCACTATAAAATGGATCAACAGATACCTCAAATGGTATTCTATGTTCTCTACTCATTTTCTTTGCAAATATAGTAAATGCAGTCGTCATATTCATGCCTAATTCTTTACAAGTTTGTTCCATTGCTTTTTTTAAATTTTCATCTATGCGAATACTTATTGATGTTTGAGACATATAATCACTTCCTCTTTATTTTAATTATACAACTTTTGATTCACATTGTAAATACTTAGTGACTACACTGTATATTCATAGCTTTGTAAATAATCATAATTATTTTCTTGTATTGTATTGAAGATTTTATATATGAGTTTTAATCTTTACACCTAATTGCAAGCGTACAAATATAAATTTTTTCTGCTCCATTATATTTAAGAACCTTTGAACATTCATTTAAAGTAGTACCCGTCGTATAGATATCATCAATAATCAAAATATTTTTCCTAGTAAAATTTTTTTTGTTATTAATAATAAAAGCCCCTTCAATTTCATTTTTTCTTTCTTCTTTAGAAAGTACTTTTAATCTTTTAGTTATCTTTGTTCTAATTAAAATCTTTTTAGAATTTATACCTATTTTTTTAGAAATGTCATTTGCTATAAGTTCTGACTGATTATATCCTCTAAAAAATTTCCTTGTAAAATGAACTGGAACAAATGTTATAAGATCAATATCCAAATCATTTAAATTTAAATTATCAATAATTAAATCTGAAAAAACACTATACAAGTAATTTTTTTCATTATACTTAAAATCCATTAATAATTTTTTTATTGTTCCTGAAAATACACAAAGAGAAAAGCCCCCGTCAAAATAAAAATCATTCTTTCTGCACTCCATGCATTTTTCATAGGATGAAATTTCGCTAATACCTCTACCGCAAATTCTACATGTTTTCCCTTTAATAATAGTTAAAGTTTTTAAGCATTCCTCGCAAAGTGAATATTTATCACTTGAGTAAATTTCACACCCGCAATTTACGCATGTAACCTTATCTGGAAAAATTAGATCTAGAATTTTAGAGAAAATTTTTAAATTAATCATAAAATATATCCTTTGTTTTTTACTATTTACAAATGGCGTAGAATATTTTGTAAATATTTTACATATTTTAATATTAACTTAATTTAAATTTTTAGTCAACTTGATTTTCTAATATTTCCTTATACATACTTGTGATATGGGTAAATTTATCTTTAAGTCCAGTGTTTCTATTTATGTTTGAATTATTATTAATCATATTATTAAGGTATTTTTCCTCACCAACAAGTACTACTAATTTTCTGGCTCTTGTTATTGCAGTATAAAGTACATTTCTAGTCATTAAAACTTCAGCACCATAACTTATTGGCATTACAACTACTGGAAACTCGCTTCCTTGACTTTTATGTACTGTTATAGCATAGGCATGCATAATTTCATCTAGTGATGTAAATTCATATTTAACTATTTTTTCATTATCATAAAGTATGTTTACTGTTTTATTAATTTCATCAATTTTTTCAATAAATCCAATATCTCCATTAAAAACGCCTTCTCCGTCACTACCTAAAATAGTTTTCCATTTAATAGTGTAGTTGTTTTTAATCTGCATTATTTTATCGCCTTCACGAAATAATTTATCTCCAAACTTCTTTTCCTTTTTTAATTTACTACTTGGATTTAAAACTTTTTGAAGTTCATTGTTAATATTTTTTGTTCCTATCATGGATTTTTTCATTGGAGTTAATACTTGTATATCTAGAACCTTATCTAATTTATAGTAATTCGGAAGTCTACTTGAGCAAAGATTTTTAATTATCCCAACTATATTTTTATGTTCTCTTTCATTTATAAAAAAGAAATCTTTATCTTTCTCATTTAATAAAGGTTTATTTCCTTTATTAATTCTATGTGCATTTGTAACTATCATACTTTCACTTGCTTGCCTAAATATTCTATCTAACTTTATAATATCCATAAACTCAATGCTTGCTTCAATTATATCTTTAAGAACGCTCCCCGCTCCAACACTTGGTAGTTGATCAGAATCTCCAACTAGTATAAGCCTAGTTCCCTCAGGTACTGCATTAAGTAGGCTATTCATAAGAAGTATATCAACCATAGACATCTCATCAATAATAATGACATCTGCTGTTAATGGATTTTCTTCATTTTTATTAAATCCAATAACATCACTTTTTTCGTTTGAATAGGTGTATTCAAGTAGTCTATGAATAGTTTTAGCTTCTCTTGAAGTTGCTTCGGTCATTTTTTTTGCAGCTCTTCCAGTTGGTGCTGCAAGTTTTACACTAAACATAACTGACTCAAATACTTTAATAATTGTATTTATAATTGTTGTCTTTCCAGTTCCTGGTCCACCCGTTATAACTGTAACTCCGCCTTTAACAGCTTTTGTTATTGCATCTATTTGTTTGTCATCAAAACTTATATCATTTTGACTTTCTATATTTTTTATCTCATTTTTTACATCTATTTTTACTTCTTTAAAGTCACTTGATGAAAGACTAAAAAGTTTTTGACAAACTTTCACTTCAGAGTGATAGTAAATTGGAAAATATATTACAGTTTTATCATTATATTTGTCAAAATATAGTTCACCTTTTATAACTAATTCTTTTATTTCAACTTTAATAAGCTCTCTATCTACATACAAGATACTAAATGATTTTTCAATTAAATCCTCTTCAAAAGCAAATGTATGACCATTTCTAATAAAAGTGTTTAAAGCATATTTAATTCCTGTGTGCATTCTGTAAATAGATTCTTCAGAAATCCCCATTTTTTTAGCAATCATATCAGCCTGCCTAAAACCAATTCCTGCTATTTCATCAGCTAACATATATGGATTTTCACTAATAAATTCGATTGTATTTTCACCAAATGCTTTAAATATTTTGGTCGCCATTGTATTTGAAAGGCCAATTTTTTGAAGGTAAATCATAATATCTCTAAATGCAGCTTGCATAGAAAACGAAGACGTTATATCATTGATTTTTTTTTCGCCAATACCTGGTATTTCTTTTAACCTTTCAGGATTATATTTCATAATATCAAATGTATCTTGGCCAAATTTATCTACAATTTTTTTAGCAAAAGACGGTCCTATTCCTTTAACTACGCCAGATGATAAATATCTTAAAACCTCATCACTTGTTTTTGGTGATATTATCTCACTAGAAATAACATCAATTTGTTCACCATAAGAAGGATGAACAACTTCTCTTCCAACAATTTTCATCATTTCGCCTTCATTTATTATTGGAATAATGCCTTTTATATAAATATATTCGCTACCAAGAGCATCTTTATCAATAATCGCAACGACAAATCCATTCTCTTCGTTTTTATATATAATTTCTTCAATAATACCCTTAATTTCTATTGGCATAATTACCTCATCTTCGTAAACTTTTTTGATTTAACTTAAAATCATTATATAACATTGATATTGTTAATAAAAGGAATATATAAAAAATAGCCTTCTACCTTGCACTTAAAAACTAGCAAAAAATAAATAATAACAGAATGCGCCTTCCAGCCGGTTCTGCTGGTGAAGCTTCCACCTTGCAGTCAAAATGATAGCAAAAAATAAATAATAACATAAAGCGCCTTCCAGCTGGGTTTGCTGGTGAAGCTTCCCGACTTGCAGTCAAAATGATGGCAAAAAATAAATAATAACAGAATGCGCCTTCCAGCCGATTCTGCTGGTGAAGCATTCTGTTATTATTTATTTTTCATTATAAATATTCTTTTAAATCACTTGCAAATGTTAACTCTGCGCCTGTTTTACTTATAAGTTCTTCTCTTGTAATACTTGGAGACATTTCTGTAACTAAAATTCCTTCTTTTGTAACTTCCATAACTGCAAGTTCAGTAACTATCATATTTACTTGACCTTTTGCAGTAAGTGGAAGAGTACACTCTTTAAGTATCTTAGGATTACCATGTTTATCTGTATGAGTAGTTGCAATAATTACTTCTTTAGCTCCAGTAACAAGATCCATAGCACCTCCCATTCCAGGTACTAATTTACCAGGAATAGTCCAGTTAGCTAGATTTCCAAGTCCATCAACTTGAAGTGCTCCTAGTACTGTAAAATCAACATGTCCACCTCTAATAATACCAAATGACGTTGCACTATCAAAAAATGCTCCGCCAGGTAAAATAGTTACTGGCATTGCTCCTGCATTAGTTAAATCTTGATCTTCTTTTCCTTCTTCAGGTTTTGGTCCAAGTCCAACTAAACCGTTTTCTGATTGAAAAATAACATCTTCGTCTTTAGGAACATAATCTGCAACCATCGTTGGAAGCCCTATACCTAAATTCACTAGATTTCCAGGTTTAAATTCTTTTGCAATTCTTTTTGCAATAATTTCTTTTATTGTATTCATTATTTATTACCTCCTACAATGTAATTCACAAAAATTGATGGTGTAACAACATCATTAGGATCAATTTCACCAATTTCCACTACTTCTTCAGCTTCAACTACCACAGTTTCAGCTGCCATTGCCATAAGAGGATTAAAGTTTCTAGTAGTTGCATTATAAAAAACATTTCCTTTTTTATCTACTTTACTTCCGAAAATTAATGCTATATCAGCTTTTAAAGGAAGTTCAAGCAAGTATTCTTTTCCATTAACAGTAATTTTTTCTTTTCCTTCTTCAACGACTGTTCCAAGTCCTGTTGGAGTTAAAAAACCGCCAAGTCCCGTTCCACCTGAACGTACTTGTTCAGCTAAAGTTCCTTGTGGTACCAATTCAACTTCGATTTCTCCAGCATTAAGCTGTCTTCCAGTTTCTCTGTTTGTACCAATGTGAGAAACAATTGCTTTTTTTACCTGACCTGAAACAATTAATTTACCTACTCCTTTTTTTTCAAAAGCAGTGTCATTAGCTATTAATACAAGATTTTTAACTTTGCTTTCAACTAACTTGTCAATTAATTTTTCCGGTGTACCACACCCTAAAAATCCACCTACCATAATTGTCATACCATCTTTAATATGACTTATAGCTTCATCGAATGAAATTTGTTTCATTTTTTAGCCCCCTGTTTAACGTGCATTTATTTTTTTTTGCACAAATTTATTACCTCATTACTATCATACACGAAAAAAGGAAAAAGAGAAAATAAAAAAATGAAAAAAACAATAAGTTTTTTTCATTTTTTAACATATTTAATCAATAGAATAAATCATCTTTTTTATTACTAAATTTGTTTCTTCACTAAGGTCCACTTCTGTGTAGTTTATTCCATAAATCGATTTATTAATAATTCTTATTTTGGGCCTTAAAGGAAGTTGTTTTGGAACAAAATCTACAACTGCTTTTTCCCCTGTATTTAACTCAATTAATGACCCTGCAGGAAAAGGATTAATTTTTTTTATAAACTCATTCACAATTTCAAATTTAAAATGTCTGTCTGCAACTCCCATAATGTATTCAATAGCTTCACTAGGAGTAGAAGCTCTTTTATATGGCTTGTCAGAAACCATAGCATCATAAATATCAGAAAGCCCAACTATTTGAGATAATATGCTAACATTACTTCCTTTAGTCCTACTTGGATAACCACTACCATCTATATGTTCATGATGTTGAAAAACAATTGATTTAGTATGCGAGCTAATAAACGGTAAGTCTTTTAAAAGTTCATAGCCTCTTTTAGGATGCATAATAATCATCTTTTGTTCATCAATTGTTAATTTTTCAGTTTTATTTACAACAGCTTTAGGAATAAGTGCTAGTCCAATATCATGGTAAATAGCACCAATAAATAAATCTTTTAACTGATCTCGTTTTAATTTTAAAGACCAACCTAGTAATACAGAAAGAAGAGCTGTGTTAAAGGAAGAGGTATATAAATAGTTGTCAGTTTTTTTTATATCAACATATTCAATTTGATCATTTCTAACTGATGAAACTTCATATAAAATATCATCACTAAGTTCATATATTTTTTTATGAATGTCAATAAAACTTACCCTTTTAGAAACAGCATCAAAAAGTTCTTTAACAAGAAGATTTCCCCTTTGCCTAAGTTGCTGACTAATGACTGAATTAACTTCATAATCACTATGTTCATCTATAATATATACAGTAAAAATATTCTGGTCTTCAATTTGCTTAACTAATTCTTTAGTAAGTATAGCTCCATATCTAACCAAAACACCACTATTTAAAGTGTATAATGTTTCGCCGAGCTTATGAGTTTCTTTAACATATGAAGTAGGTATTGCTCTCATATAATCACCCCTAGTGTAATGTGATTGTACACACACGAATAAATTATCCCTTTGTAAATGTTATTGATTTTTACCTTGTTATTAATTATTATTTTTTTGAACTTTTAATTATTTCTTTGTCCATAGCATTAATAAATTTATTAAAAACATAAATGTATTCATTTTTAATATTTTCAAATATTAAAATAGCACTTTCTTCATCATAAGTGTGAACTGTCTTATTTCTATCTTGAAGCATCTTTAACCACACTTGTGCGTCTTCTATTAATCCTACTTTATATGATTCTTTTATGGCAGTCCTTGGAGAAGTACCTTCTGCAATTCCATTATATTCAAGATACACTTTCATTAATTTCCACGACATTTCGTAGACAAATTCAAATCTTTGTATACTCGCATCTAGAACTATATCATCTTCAATATAATTTCTATGAATACTCTCATCCAATTTTAAATAAGCCTTTTTTAAATCATGTAGTTTATCTTTTATTTTTTCTAATAAAACCATAATTTCTCCTTCATTATTTAAAAAATATAAAATTACTCCATCATTATCTATATTATTTTTGAATTTTTGATTCATTATCTTATTATAATCTACGACATCAATTTTATATATTATATCAATTTTTTCTAATTGTTCACATATTTCATATATTTTTTCGCTGTTTTTTCTAAAAATTAGCGCAATATCAATATCTGATGTGTTTTTATAATCTCCACGAGCACGAGATCCGAACAGGATAACTTTTTCTAATACATTTGTATACTCCTTAAACACATTTATGATTTCAAAAAATTCTTTTTTAAACATTCCGTATTTTTCCATAAAAACCTCTTTCTCAAACTCTATTCATCTTTATTATAGAATATTATTCATAATGAGTCCACATAGGAATTATTTTAATCTAAAATTTCGTACAAAAAAGAACTTACTTTAAGCAATAACTTAAAAGTAAGTTCTTTTTGTTCTCTCTGTTTTATAAATTAGCTTCTTTTCTAAGAAGTTCAGCTTTATCTGTTTTCTCCCAAGGTAAATCTAAATCATCTCGTCCAAAATGTCCATATGCCGCAGTTTGTTTATAAATTGGTCTTCTTAAATCAAGATCGCGTATTATTGCAGCAGGTCTTAAGTCAAAATGTTTTCTAACCAACTCTTCAATTTTTTCTTCATCTATTTTGGCAGTTCCAAAAGTTTCAACAAGTAAAGAAACTGGATGAGCAACACCAATTGCGTATGCAAGTTCTATTTCACATTTATCTGCAAGTCCAGCAGCCACAATATTCTTTGCAACATATCTTGCTGCATATGCTGCTGATCTATCTACTTTTGTAGGATCTTTTCCTGAAAAAGCTCCCCCACCATGTCTAGAATATCCACCATAAGTGTCAACTATAATTTTACGGCCAGTAAGTCCAGCGTCACCATGAGGTCCTCCAATAACAAATCTTCCTGTTGGATTAATAAAATATTTAGTATTTTCATCGAGTAAATTCGCATCTACTACAGGAAGAACAACTAATCTCTTTAAATCCTCTTCAATTTGTTCTCTAGTAACATCAGGATCGTGCTGAGTTGATATTACTATAGTATCTACTCTAACTGGTTTATCATCAATATATTCAACCGTAACTTGTGTTTTTCCATCTGGTCTTAAATATTTAAGCCTTCCTTCTTTTCTTACATCAGAAAGTTTTTTAGCAAGTTTATGCGATAATGCTATTGGAAGAGGCATTAATTCTTTAGTTTCATTACATGCAAATCCAAACATTAATCCTTGGTCTCCTGCTCCTATAGCTTCAATGTCATCCATTTGTCCTTCTTTACTTTCAAGTGCTTCATTTACACCCATAGCAATATCTGTTGATTGTTCGTCAAGTGCAACAAGTACTGCGCAAGTTGCAGCATCAAAACCATATTTCGCTCTGTTATAGCCAATTTCATCAACTGTTTTTCTAACAACTTTTTGAATATTTATATAACACGACGTACTAATTTCGCCAGAAACTAAAACTAATCCTGTAGTAACTGACGTTTCGCATGCAACTCTAGCAGATGGATCTTCTGTATAAATAGCATCTAGTATTGAATCTGATATCTGATCGCACATTTTATCTGGGTGGCCTTCTGTAACCGACTCAGATGTAAATAGTCTTTTTCTCATTTCTTCCTCCTCCACTTTAAAAACAAATATATATTATCATTTGAATACCCATATTTAATAATTTTAAATATAAATTTCACCCTTTTTTAAACCATTTTGACTCAAAAAACATTTAAACCCTTCTTCAAAGACAAAGAGGGGTTAATTACTACTTTCCTCATCTCTCAGATTTCTCTGTAGGATTTAGCACCGGCTTTATAAAAGTGGTTGCTGGACTTCATCGGGCCTATTCCCTCCGTCACTCTAAATAAGGTATATTCAATTCTAGCATAGTCAATATATCACAAAACATAAACTAGTGCAAGAAAATTTTATCGACTTTTTAAAATACTTTATCTAGAAAAAAGTTTCTTTACTGCAACAAAACATAAATGAATTTCTAAGATTCAGAGGGAGTTTTTACTCCCACTGAATCTTAGAAAACATAATCCAAGGCCTTTTTAGAGTTCTTTATCTCCCACTTTTTTAAGAAGTGGGGGTATTAGAACTCTTAGGCATCGGATAAATTATTTATATTCCAACAAATTCTTTGAATTTTTTTATTTGACTTCTTGATACTGGTACCTTTTCATCTAGATATTTTACTTTAACCATATAAGTATTATTAAACCACGGTTCAATAGTTTCTATATAATCAATATTTAATATATAACTCCTATGTGTTCTAAAAAAATCTGTATTTGTAAGCTTTGATTCTAATTGACTTAATGTTCCACTATAATTATATTCTTTATTTCTTGTAAAAATAATGGTGTTTTTTCCTTCTACTTTAGCATAAATAATTGAATCAATATCAAGAGGCATATATACACCGTTTTGCTCAAGACAAATTCTTGAAGATGTATTTAAGTCATTAAACAATATCTTATTATTTATAAGAGGATCAACTAAGTTAATTCTATTATGTTTAATTTTTTCAATTGTATTTTCAAGCCTTAATGCAGAAATAGGCTTGAGTAAATAATCAAGAGCGTTAACTTCAAAAGCATTTATTGCATATTCATTGTATGCTGTGACAAAAATAATAAGTGGTGGATTATCAAAACTAGATAACTTTGAAGCAACAACTATTCCACTAATTCTTGGCATATCTATATCTAAAAAAACTACATCTATATTTTTCTCTTTAGCAATATTTAAACATTCAATACCGTTATCAGCTTCACCAATTAATTCAAAATCATTAAAATCTCCTAACAAAAATTTAAGTTCATCTCTTGCAGGCTTCTCATCATCGACAATTAAATATTTAATCACAAAATCACTCCTTAGTAATTTTTTTACTTAAGTTTGGTATAATAAAACTTACACTTGTACCAATATTTTCTTTACTCTCTAAGTTTAAACCATATTGTTTCCCGTATTTCATCATTAATCTTGAATTTACATTTGAAAGTCCAATTGAATTACCTTTTTTCTCATGTAAAATACTGTTCAACTTATATTTTTTTATACCAACACCATTATCTTTAACTGTAATTGTAGTTCCCTCAATAGAATTTCTAACAAAAATCTCTACCTCTCCGCCATTTATTTTTTCAAATATACCATGTTTAATTGCATTTTCAACTAATGGCTGTATTAGTAGTGGAGGTATCATACATTCAACATCTTCGTCAACTTCACATTTTACAGATAGTTTATCTCCAAACCTTGCTTTCTCAATTTCAACATAATTCATAACCGTATTTATCTCTTTTCTAATATCAATATCATCATTTTTCCCAAGCATATTATTTCTAAAATATTCACCTAAATTAAGTAAAGTTTCTCTCGCTTTATCTGGATCAGTTCTTGTAAATGATACTATTGTGTTAATCGCATTAAATAAAAAATGAGGGTTAATCTGTGCTTGAAGAGAACGAAGTTCTGATTTAGCAAGTAGTTCTTCTTGTTTTGAAATTTTACTTAAAGCAAGTTGTGTTGCGAAGAGAGAAGCCAAGCCGTTTGCTAGCTCAACATCAAAAGTATTAATAGCATTTTGTCTTTTTTTATAAAGTTTTAAAGTTCCAATCACTTCATCTTCTTCTTTTAATGGTACAATTACTGCAGATTTTAATTTTGTTTTTGTCCTTAAACACTCTAAGCCTTTATTAGAATTTAATACTATATACTTTCCACTTTCAATCACTTCTTTAGTAGCACTATTTTTTATAGGTTTAATTCCATTTTGATCAATTACATTGTCTCCAATTGCAGCAATTCTGTTTTCTCTATTTGTTATAGCCACAGCTGAAATAGAAATAGAATTATAAATAAGTTCTACAGTTTTTTTTGCTGTTTTTTCATCAAGACCATTTCTTAGATACTTTAGTGTTTTTTTAGCAATTTTTAATACTGTTTGTGCTTGATGAGCTGCTATGGCTTCTTGTTCCTTATAAATTGATTCAATAAAAGCTATAAAAAGAGCTATTCCAAGTGAATTAGAAAACATCATAGGAAAAGCAATTATCTTAACTAAATCAAAAGCTTCTACAAATGGACGAGCTATAATTAAAACTAATATCATATGCATAAATTCACTAACTAGACCAACTGAAAACCCAAATACCCATTTATTTGATGACTTATAAAAATACTTAGATAAGAGTCCTGCTATTATACCCTCTAAAAGTGTTGAAAGTGCACAAGGAAGTGATGTAAAACCATTAATATCTATTAAAAACCTGTGTGTACCTGCTATAAGTCCCGCTAGTAGTCCAACTATTGGTCCACCAAAAAAACCACCTACTGCCGGTCCTATTATCCTTGCATTTACAATCGCTCCATTTATATGAATGCCAAAATAAGTACCTAAAATTCCTATCATGCCGAAAAAAATACCTGAAAGTAAAATTTCTTTTTTATTATATTTATCTTTAGTAATAAATCCTTTAAAAAACCTAAATTTAGTTATAACTGCCGTTAGAAGAATAATCATACCAAGTTTATTAAGCATTTCAAAAAATAGTGAAATCATACTGTTCACCTCATCTACATATTTTTATACTACTATAATATCATATTTTTTCTATCACCATATTATAAGTTTTTTACTTAACGCACTAAGACTTAATACTATTGTAATAGATATGTAACTTTGATTTATAAATTATTAAGTATAATATAATTAAAAAATCAATTTACAACGGAGGCATAAATGAAAAAATATATTCTAATAATAGTATTAATTTTATCAACTCAAATAACAAGTTTTGCAGATTATTCTACTATTTACACAAGTTCTAATAAAGAAATTTTATCAAATGGTATTACATACGAAAAAAAATCTATATTTACCGACAAAGGGTGGATAAATCTAAATATTATGTATGCTGATTTAAATGATAAAAATACCTATGCAGATGTCTTGTTTAATAGTGGGGACATAACACTTAGAAAGCCTTTATCTTCTTTATCTTTAAAAGAAAATTTAGTAAGCTCTATTAATGGCGATTTTTTTGATTCTTCTTCAAAATCTACTCTTGGAACAATTTTAAGTAATAACAAATTGATTTCTACAGGTATTCATGACGGAAAATTTGCATCTTTTAATATATCAAAAGACGGAATCCCATTTCTTGAAAACTGGAAAACTGCTGGAATAAAACTAACAAATGAAAACAGTAATACTCTTATGATAGAGTATAAAAACAAACCTTACCTTGAATATAATAGGGCTATTATTTTTGATAAAAACTGGAGAGATTACTCTTATGGAAATACTCTGGATAAAGACATAATTGAAATTGTAATAAAAGACGATGTAATTACTGATATTAGAAAAAATCTAGAGAAAATAAAAATTCCCGATAAGGGATACGTAATATCTGCGGTAGGTAGAAAAATTAGTGAAATAGAAAAAAACTTTTCACTAGGTGATAAAATTTCTATAAACTATGATGATAATTTTTCAAATATAAAAACGTCTATAGGTGGCGGTGCAATTATAGTTAAAAACGGTCAACTCGAAACAAATTTATCCCTATCAATTAAAGGAAGTCATCCTAGAACTGCAATAGGAATAACAAAGGACAGAAAAAAATTAATTCTTGTACAAATTGATGGTAGAAAATCTTTTAATCCCGGTGTGAGTGAAAATGAACTTTCAAATATTATGATTTCACTTGGTGCATATAACGCAATAAATATGGATGGCGGAGGTTCTTCAGAAATGCTTATAAAGCGTTCTCCTCTAAGCGATATATCTATTGTAAATACACCATCAGACGGAAATGAAAGAAAAATATTTACCGGACTTGGCATTTTTGATAATTCACCAAAAGAAGACATTAGTAAACTAGTAAGCAATTTAAATGATAATTTAATCTTAAATATTCCTTCAAGTATAAAAATATGGGCAGAAGACGTAAATCACCATAGATATGAACTAGATAAAAATGATATATCTATTACAATCAGTGGTATTAAGGCAAATATTACAAATGATAGTGTGACTCCAACAAGCGAAGGAGATGGTGTTTTAACCATTAAATATAAAGATTTAATTCTTTCCAAACAAGTTCACTCTAGCGATGATATAGTCGATTTAAAAATTAATAACAACATTCTTTTTTTAGATCCTAATGAAACTTTTAAATTTAATATTTCTGCAATTGATTCTAGTGGACATTCTTATATACTAAATAATAAAAACTTGTTTTTTACATTAAATGGAGATATCGGAACCATTGATACTTTAGGAACCTTAAGCGCAAGCCATGAAAAAACAAAAGGTATAATTAGAATATCATTTAATAACATAGATAAATATATCCCCGTTGTAATAGGTAATGATTCAATTTTGCTTGATGATTTTGAAGATGATAAGTCCCTAATAAATTTCATTTCTTATCCAGAAAATAGTAAAGGATACTTAAAAAAAATTAAATTTAGCTATAATAATTCTTTCGGATATGCTCTTAATTATGATTTTACTTATACAAATAAGACGAGAGCGGCTTACCTTAATTATAAAGAGCCTATTACTTTACCCGAAAATACTAAAAAAATCGGCCTTTGGGTATTTGGAAATTATGGTAATAGCCATTGGTTAAGAGCTAAACTTTCAGATGAAACTGGAAAAATGTATAATATAACTTTTGAAAAAAATGTGAATTGGAAGGGTTGGAAATATGTCGAAGCTTTGCTTCCCAAAAACATTGAGTCGCCTGCAAAAGTTGAAAGAATATATTTAGTAGAAGATAATTCAAGTTTAAGAGATCAAAACATAATCGTTATTGATGACTTAAGCGCTATTTTAAATCCAACCATCGATTTTGAAATTCCAAAAGATAAGACCAATTATAAAAGTTACAAATTTAATGATGCTTCTAGCTCGCTTATTAATGAAAAAAACAATTTATTAAGCTCTATAAATGTTAATAAAAATAATGATATATATATCAATAAAACTATGGGAAATATTAGATATATTCATATTATTAATTCTAATGGATCAATAAGAGAAAATGGATATGGTCAGTGGCTTGATTTGATTAATTTAGAAGAAAATATAAAAGAAAAAGGGTTGATTATTGACTTTTCAGATCAATTAAAATTCAAAGATCCAAATGAAGAAATTCTTTTTTATAAAACTTTAAAAAATATTAAAAAATCTAATAATATTTCAATACTACTAATAAGATAAGAAGAAGAGAAAAGCATATTAGCTGATTCATCTAGCTCTTAGATGATCATCTAGTATGCTTTTTTTGTTTTACATAACCAATCCCAAAATAATTGGTATTGTTATAACAGAAAACAATGTTGAAATAAAGGTTGCTTTTGAAGCTAATTTAAAATCATTGTCATATCTTGAAGCTAATATTGATGTGTTAGCAGCAGCTGGCATTGCAGTCATTAGAACTGGAATTGTTAGTAAATATCCACTAAATCCAAATAATTTTAAAACAAAAAGTACTGTAAGGGGAAGTACTATTAATCTAAAAATAGAAAGAACTATGCAGCTAATATCTGTAATAATTTCTTTATAATGAACATCAGCTAATATAAATCCTATAAACATCATAGATAATGGTGTTGTTGTAGAACCAATTAGTTTTAGCGTTTTATAAATTGGCGTAGGTAAGTTTAGTGAAAATAAAAATAATATAAATCCAATTATAAGTGCTACAAGACCAGGATTTAATATAGATCTTTTTCCTACACCTTTATCAGAACCCCTTGTCATAAGGTAAACACCATAGGTCCATGTTAATACATTAAACGCTAAATTATAAATTGCAGCATAAAAAACTCCAATATCACCAAGTGCAATACTTACAACAGGATAACCCATATAGCCTACGTTAGCAAAAATCAAGATATATTCAAACACATCTTTTTTTCTTCCATTTGCTTTAGTAACTTTTGTATATATTTTAGAAAAAATAATTGCAAATAAATATACCGCATATGAAATCCCAACTATATATGCACTATTTTTAAGTATTTCTGGAGTAAATTTTTGATTCATCGATGTAATTATAAAGGCTGGAAGTGTAACGTTTATTACTAAACTACTTATTTCTTTATTGATATTATTGGTAACAACTTTTAATTTTTTTATAACAAACCCTGATATTATTAATAAAAATAGTAGCATTATTTGATTAGATATAAGCGAAAACTGTGGATTCATTTTTAAACCTCATTTTTATAAATTATTTTAATTTTAATTCATCTTAAATATTATAACAAAATTTTATGAATATACAACGAAAAAAGCATTAACCACTCGAAGTAGTAAATGCTTTTTTTGTCTTCTAATTATTAACTCCAGCAAGTTCTAAAATAAATGATTTAACATGGTCTAATTTTTCACTGAGTTTTTCTTTTTCTTTCTCAACAATTGAGAAATAAAATTTTATCTTTGGTTCTGTACCTGATGGACGAATAGCTAGCCATGATCCATCTTTTAAAATAAATTTAAGTACATTTGATTTTGGAAGCGTTGTATGGTCAAATTTATAATCGATAAATTCATTAACTCTAAAACCTGCAATTAAATTTGGTTTAAGTTTTCTAAGCGTATCCATTATATTTGATATTTCCTCCATACCTTCTTTGCCTTCTAATTTAATAGAAACCAAATCTTCTTTATAAAATCCAAATTTAGTATATATATCATTTAATTTTTCAAGAAGTGATAAATTTTGAGATTTGTAGTATAAGGCCATTTCAACAATAAGAGCAGAAGCAACTACCGCATCTTTATCCCTTACATGTGTTCCTCTTAAATATCCATAACTTTCTTCATATCCAAAAATAAAAGTATGGTTATGTTTTTTTTCAAATTCAGTCATTTTTTCGCCAATAAACTTAAAGCCTGTTAAAGTACTAATATAGTCAATATTATAATAACTTGCTATAACTTTTCCAATTCCTGATGAAACAATCGTACTTACAACTGCTCCGTTTTTAGGAATATCATTTGAACTTTCTAATATATAGTTAAGAAGAAGCGCTCCCGTTTGATTACCATTAAGTGCAATATAATCACCATTATTAGATTTTGCTACAATACCAACTCTATCACAATCAGGATCAGTCGCTAAAAGTAAATCTGCATCGTTTTCTTTCGCATAGACTAAACTTAATTTAAAAGCACTGTATTCTTCTGGATTAGGTGATTTAACTGTTGTAAATTCCTTATCGGGTATCATTTGTTCTTTTACTTCAATTAAATTATTAAATCCAATTTCACTTAGTATTCTTTTTACAGGTCTTCCACCAGTACCGTGAAGTGGAGAGTATGTTATCTTTAATTTATCTCCATATTTTCTTACATATTCTAAATTTTTTAGATTCTTTTTAACTTCTTCTATAAAACTAGTATCTATAGTGTAATCAAGATATTCAAGCAATCCTTTATCAATTGCATCTTGTTCTTCCATTATTTTTATAGTTTTAAAATCAATAATTTCATTAACCCTGTTAATTACTTTATCAGCTTCAACTGGAATTAATTGACCACCATCTTCTCCGTAAATTTTGTATCCGTTATACTCTGGTGGATTATGACTTGCAGTAACAACTATACCTGCCTTTGCTTTAAGATATCTCACAGCATAAGATAATTCTGGAGTACTTCTAAGCTCTTTAAACAAATACGCTTTTATACCATTAGCAGCCATAACTCTAGCGGCTTCAAGTGCAAATTCGGGCGATTGATTTCTTGAATCATAAGCAATTGCTATACTTTTTTCTTCACTATATTTATTGTTAATATAATTTGCAAATCCCTGAGTAGCTTTTCTTATGATATATTTATTAATTCTATTCGTTCCCTCACCAATTTTTCCACGTATACCGCCTGTACCAAAATCAAGATATTTATAAAATCTATCTTCAATTTCTTTTTCATCACTAAGGTTCATAAGTTTTTCTTTAAATTCTTTATCAAAATAATCGCTATTAATCCATTCATTATACATTTTTTTATAATTCATATATCCTCCTCTAAATTAAATACTATTTTATTCGCTTATCTCTTTTAAATAACAACACACAACTTTAAAAACACTTAATAATAATTTATCTTTTATTGTTTTCCTATAAAGTGAAGATTGTTTAAGAATATTTGATAAAACAGAATAGGAAATTTTATCTTTTTCTAATTTGTTTCTAATTTTATACTCTTTTAACAAAATGTCTACAAACTCATCAAATAAGTAAACCTTATATCTATTTATTTTATAGTAGTCTGCAACAAACTCAAGTAATGATATTACAAGAGTTTCATAAGAATCATCATCATTAAGATCTAATAAATCAGCAACTATTGGAATTATTTTTTCAAACACTAATCTTCTAGTTGGTTTATTATTTTCACCAAATATTTTTTTTATCTCTTCAATAGACCATTTTGGAGCATTTGCAAATAAATCAAAAAAATATTTCTCGTTTTTATTAGTTTCAATACAATATTTTTTTCCTTTATAATCTTTAAATACCCTTAATGTATCATAGTAACCCATTTTTAAATTATTTCTCATAGTTTCTTTTTTAAATTCAAGAATTTTACCAGTATTACCTGACGGTATTATATACGTTATATCTAAATCTTTATTTTTAACAGGCTGTACTATTCCTATAGCTTGGAGCCTAACAGCAATTATTTTTTTATACCCTTTTTTTGCTATCAAACCAATAGGTAAATTATCATAAAAGCCACCATCTATATATGTTTTATTTTCAATTTTATCAACTTTAAAAATAGGAAGATTTGCTGATGCTACAATATAATCGTGTAATTTACCATATGGAATTTCTTCTTTAAATACTTCTTTTCCTTTAAGTTCGGAAAGAGAAAATGTAACAATCCCATAATCCATCTGCGCTTTTCTAAGCTTATCTTCATCAATATACTTTTTTAATATTTTTTTTAAAGGCGTTATATTCAAACCACCATACTTAGCTGTTTTATGAAGATATCTCATTATTTTTTTAAAATCATCTGATTTAACATCAAAATCAAAATCAATTAACTTACTAAGTATCTCTCGATCACCTTCGATTCCAAAATCCGGCTCCATATTATACCAAATATCATAAACTTCATCATACAAACCAAGAGTAATAAAAGCTCCATTAATAGCACCAATAGAGGTTCCACTTATAGCACCAATGTCTATATTAAGTTCCCTTAGCGCTCTCCAAACACCAATTTGATAAGATCCCTTAGCTCCTCCACCTTCTAAAACTAATCCATACATATAATTCACCTTCTCTATTAAATTATACTACAAATAAAGAATTTCTAAACAATATATTTATCATATTTTTTATTAATACTTACATATACTTAAAAAAATATACACTTCTCTATGTACTATAGCCATTGCTCTCGCAAAGAGCTTTTCAAGCTCTCTTTTTGCGAGGCGAGAGCTTCGCTCTCTATGAAAAAAAGAAGAAAATCAAAATTTATCAAGCAAGCTTGATATTTTGATTTCCCTCTTTTTTTCGCACTGGCTAATTGTTTTCGACAATGCCAAACATTAATTCACCTTTGCATGCTACTTTTCCATCTACATACGCTATTGCTTGGCCTTTTCCTATTCCTCGTCTCATCGCTTCTAATTTTACTTCCATTCTCAGAGTATCTCCCGGTATCACTTGTTTTTTAAATCTCACTTTGTCTATTCCGGCAAATACAGCAAGTTTTCCTTTATTTTCTTCAAGACTCATAAGTGCTACTGCACCAACTTGAGCTAATGCTTCTACTATTAATACGCCTGGCATAATTGGATTTCCTGGGAAATGACCTTGGAAAAATGGTTCATTAAATGTAACATTCTTAATTCCAACAGCTTTTACTCCTACTTCTAATTCTAAAATTTTATCAACTAATAAAAACGGATATCTATGCGGAAGTATTTTTTGAATTTCTATAGAATTTAACATGCACCTCTCCTTTGTTATCTACTACTAATATCAGATGTTAATATATTTTAATTATATTATTTTGATAATAAAAGTCAAGAAAAAAAAGAACCCATAGGTTCTATCCTTTAATGTCAATACTTTTGACTTTATCTTCATCATCTTTATTAGTATTTTCAATATTTTTGTTTAGTGATTTATATATCATATCAGAAATTCCAAATCCACCCGATTTAGATATAACTTTTGATAATTCTTCATCATACATCGATTCAAACATACTTCTAGCATTACTTTTTTCAATAAAACCATCTTTATTTTCAGATGAACCTCTCATTGATTTAAACATCATATTAATAAAAATAGATTCAAAATCCTCAGCAACTTTTTTTAATTCACTTTTATCCTTTGATTTTTTTGCTCTTTCAAGCATATCCTTAAAAGCGTCATCAGTAGCTTTTTCTGCATTTGCTTTTGCAGAATCAATACTAGAATTCATACTAACATTATTTCCTATTTTCATTAATAACACCTCTTTTCATAGAAATTCACTTACTTATCGTCTTAAATTGTTAGCAAGTTCTAACATTTTGTCTGCTGTTTGAATAGTTTTCGAGTTTATTTCATATGCTCTTTGTGCCGTTATCATATTAATCATCTCATCCACTACTTGAACATTTGAAGTTTCTAAAAATCCTTGCCAAACTTCTCCTGTATCTTCTGTTTCATTTGAAATAGGATTTCCCGATACAGCCGTACTAGCATATAAATTGCTACCTATTGACTCTAATCCAGAAGGATTAAAAAATTTATCTGTTTTAAGCGTAGTTACTTCTTCTTCGTTATCCGAACCATTTCTTTTTACTGAAATTTTTCCTGATTTATCAATTATTATCTTGTCGACATCTGTGCCTAAATTAATATCTCCATCTAATCCTTGAACTTTATAGCCTTCGTTCGTTACTAAATATGAATTACCATCTATCAAACTTATTTTAAAAGAACCATCTTTTGTAAATCTTGTTTTACCCTTTTCATCAACAATTTCAAAAAAACCATCGCCATTAATTGCTACATCTGTATCACCATTAGTATTTTGAAGTGTTCCAGGTACAAAACTTCTAGTAGTTGCAGAAGTCATTACACCTTGACCTATTTGAACTATAACCGGTCTTCCATCAGTATCAACTTTTTGTTCTTGTAAAATATTCTCATATAATAAATCTTTAAATTCCACTCTTTGTTTCTTAAAGCCAGTAGTATTTACGTTTGCTAAATTATTTGCTATAGTATCTATTTTAAGTTGTAATCCTTTCATGCCTGATGCAGCAGCATTTAATGCTCTCATACCCTCATCTCCCATCAAATTCATTCATTTTATCTATTTATCTAAATCTTTCCAAGATCATTTACTGCTTTATTTAAAGTATCATCATACGCTTTCATAAGTTTTTGTCCAGATTCATATTTTCTATATAAAGATAAAAGCTCTATACTTTCAGTAACTGCATTAGAATTTGATTGCTCAAGCATACCTTGAATAAGAGTGCCTTTAAATTCCGTTTTCTTTCCTAACATATTTTTTTTAGTTTCATATACAGTTGAGCCTACTCTAAGTAAATCGCTATATTCAGAAAAGTTGGTAGTTTTTATTTTATCAATAATTTTTCCATTACTAATTATTTCTCCAAACTCATTAATTTCAACATTTTCCGAATCAAGTTTAATATCTCCTTTAGTTCCTTGAACTTTAAATCCACTATTAGTTACTAGTTCATGAGCTTCATTTAGTAAGAATCTACCATCTCGTACATAATAATTAGTGTCACCATTCTTTACTTCCATAAACCCTCTTCCACTTAGAGCAATATCAAGTTTCCTCTCAGTTGTTTTAAGTTCACCTTGATTAAAATCAGTGATTGATCTATCAGCTCTTACACCAGCATTTAAAGTTCCTACTACATTCGGAGCAACCATTTTAATTAAGTTACTTATTTTTTTACCATCAACTAAAACATCACCTTTTTCATTTATGTCAAGTTTTCCAGTGCCAATAAATATATCCTTACCATCATTACCAATAGCTCTATTACCTCTAGTAAGGTCTTTAGATTTATCAACATTTAAGTAATACGTACTTAAAAATCCATCTTTATCAACTGAAAACCTAGCAGATTTATTATTAGAAATACCTTCTTCATTTTTTACTCTAAAATATCCCCATTTAGTATCAAGTAAATAATTATCACCATACTTAGAAACATTTATTTTATCAAAACCACCTTCTGAAGGTACGTTTGAACCATTAAATTTAGATATTAGGACATCATTAAAAGATTCAGCTAATACTTCAGATTTCTTAAAACTTATTGTTTCAATATTAGCAATATTATTACTAATTTCATCTATTTTCTTTTGGTTTACCAAAGCACTAGTTCCAGATAAATACAAACCTCTTAACATAATAACCTCCACAATCTAAATATCATAAATATTATCGGCTAAAGTTCTATAATACTTTAAACATTTTTAAATTACTCGATGTTTAGCTTTAGCTAAACGAGTTTTCTTTAAGAATTTGACCCTAAAATAGAAAAAATTGTGAAATTCAAACAACGTGCCTCATGCCGATAAACATCGAAGCCTAATTTGAACTCTACAATTTCCCTTGAATCAAGAACTTGACCCTAAAAACAGAAAAAATTATGAAATTCAAACGGAGCGCCTTATACCAAAAAATCACAACATAGTTTGAACTTCATAATTCTCTTTTAATCAAGAACTTGACCCTAAAACAGAAAAAATTGTGAAATTCAAATGGAGCGCCTTATGCCAAAGGCATCGAAGCGTAATTTGAACTTCACAATTTTCATTAGTAGCGTATACTTTTTTTAGATGACATACTTCTCTCAAGAACATCTAAATGTTCAAGAGACAATCCAGTTCCTTTTGCAACACATGAAACTGCATCTTCAGCTATATAAGTTGGAATACCGGTTCTTTTTTCAAGTAATTTATTAAGACCATGTAAAAGTGATCCTCCACCTGTCATTACAATTCCTCTCGAACTAATGTCCGATGCAAGTTCTGGTGGTGTCTTTTCAAGCACTGCATGTACTGCATCACTTATCGAATTAACTGGTTCTCTTAAAGCTTCAAGCATTTCTTCGCTTGTTACGGTTATATTTTTAGGAAGACCTGTAATTAAATCTCTTCCTCTACAATCCATTTTAATAGGTTTCGCTCTTGGCGATGCAGTTCCAATATTAATTTTAAGTTCTTCAGCTGTTCTTTCACCAACCAATAAATTATGTGCTTTTCTCATATATTTAATAATAAATTCATCAAATTTATCTCCAGCAACTTTAATTGATTTACTAACAACAATACCACCGAGTGAAATTACTGCTATATCAGCAGTACCACCACCGATATCAATTATCATATTTCCATCAGGTTTTGTTATATCAAGTCCAGCTCCAATTGCAGCTGCAATTGGCTCTTCAATTATAAAAGTTTTTCCGCCACCAGCTTCTGAAGTTGCATCATAAACAGCTCTTTCTTCGACCTGAGTTACTCCACTAGGCACACAAACTATTATTTTGGGCTTAAAAAACATACTTTTTCCGCACGTTTTTTTTATAAAATATCTAAGCATTCTTTCGGTAATCTTATAGTCAGATATTACACCATCTTTAAGTGGTCTAATAGCAACGATGTTACCAGGAGTTCTTCCTAACATTCTTCTAGCTTCTGATCCAACTGCTAAAACAGTATCAGTATTTCTATCGATTGCCACAACAGAAGGTTCTTGAAGAACTATTCCTTTTCCTTTTATATAAACTAAAACACTCGCTGTGCCTAAGTCAATTCCAATTTCCGTTCCAAACCCGAACATAAAATCCACCTTCCACCTACTAAATTATTTTTTTAACTCTAGTTATATTTACTCCAATACCGGTTAATTTATTTTCAATATCATAATATCCTCTATCAATATGATATGTATCTACAATTTCAGTACTACCTTCTGAAATTAAACCTGCAATAATAAGCGCAGCTCCAGCTCTCAAATCCGTAGCTTTTACTTTTGCACCTTCTAAATTTGATTTGCCTTGAACAACTGCACTATGACCTTCTATTTTAATATTAGCTCCCATTCTAGAAAGTTCAGCAACGTGCATAAATCTATTTTCAAAAACAGTTTCCATAACAACACTAACTCCATTCGATTTTGTAAGCATTGCCATAAATTGAGCTTGTAAATCTGTAGGAAATCCTGGATATGGAAGTGTAGTTATATCAACTGATTTAATATTTCCATCAGAAATAACTCTAATATTATCTTCCTCTTCTGCAATATCTATACCACATTCTTTTAATTTTGCAATTATTGGTTTTAAATGACTTGGAACAACATTTTCTATTAATACATTTCCACCAGCAGCAGCTACAGCAATCATATATGTACCAGCTTCTATTCTATCTGGTATAGGAGCATGATTTGCACCTAATAGTTTTTTAACTCCAAGAATTCTAATGGTATCAGTTCCTGCACCCTTTACATTTGCTCCAATTTTATTTAAGAAATTTGCTAAATCTATTATCTCTGGTTCTTCAGCTGCATTTTCTATGATAGTTGTTCCTTCTGCAAGAACAGCGGCCATCATAATATTTTCAGTAGCACCCACACTCGGAAAATCAAGATATATTGAAGCTCCTATTAATTTTTCAGCTCTAGCTTCAACAAATCCGTGACCAAATTCGATCTTAGCACCAAGCGCTGTAAATCCTTTTAAATGTAAGTCAATCGGCCTCGCTCCAATTGCGCATCCACCTGGCATGGGAATCTTTGCAACACCAGTTCTAGCCAAAAGTGGTCCAAGAACATAAAAAGATGCTCTCATTTTTTGAACTAAATCATAAGGAGCTTCATTCGATTTGATTTCTGGAGTATATATAGTCATTTCTCCATTTGTTACTTGGCTTACCTCAGCTCCAAGTGACCTTAGAACATCACTCATTACAACAACATCTTTTAGAAGTGGAATATCTTCTAAATAACATTTTTCTTCAGCTAACAACGTAGCTGCAAGTATTGGTAAAATAGCATTTTTCGCTCCACTAACTCTAATAGTACCTTCCAAAGGTCCACTATTTTTTACAATAATCTTAGCCAACTCTGGGCCTCCTTAAAAATTGATTCTATATTTAATAAATTAATTTTATGTTAATGTAAGACCATAGTCCCACCATATTATATTATATATTAAATACAAAAAAACTTCTACCACCATAAGGTTTTTTTTTGATTACAATCGCGATAAAAAAGAGCAGTGCGATAATAAAAAGAAACATAAATGCAAGTTTACTTGCGATTTTATGTCTCTTTTTATTATCATAGGGCAAAATGCCCGTGACAAAGCTAAAGCGTAGCTTTTGCTGGTCGCACTGCTATTACCCTTTCATTCGATTGATTACTTTTTTTCTTTACATCTCTTTTTACTCATAGGGCAAAATGCCCGTGACAAAGCTAAAACGTAGCTTTTGCTGGTCGTCGGACATCACTCTTTATAAATGAATATTTCTTTTAATAATAAAAGATCTATAAAAACTTTAGCATTTACGCTAAGTTTTTATAGATCTTAATTCATTATATATCTATACCTGTAATCCTCAATCTATTCATAGCTCTATTTAGTGAAGTTCGAGCTCTAACTACATCAACTTCATGATCATCGCTATCAAGTCTATTTCTATTTCTATCAAGAGCTTCTTTAGCTCTTTCAACATCTATTTCGTGAGCCCATTCTGCTGCATCTGTAACTATTGTTGTTTGCTCATCAGTAACCGTCATAAATCCACCCGCACACGCAGCTTCAACAAACTTACCATCAACATTTTTAATTCTAATAGGTCCAATCGCTACTGGAGAAACAACTGGTTCGTGATCTTTAAGAATTCCCATATCTCCTTCAGAAACTCTTATAATGACCATTTCTACATCTCCATCAAAAAAACTTCTGCTTGGAGTTACAATTTTTAATTTAAAATTTCCAGCCATAAACTTATCCTCCTAAATATTTTATATAATATTCTTCGCATTCGTAAAGCACTATAACTCTACAAATCTATAAGTTTTTAGCCTTTTCAATAACTTCATCAATAGAACCCGCGAAAAAGAATGCTTGCTCTGGAAGATCATCATGTTTTCCTTCAAGAATTTCTTTAAATCCTCTAACCGTTTCTTTCAAAGGAACATATTTTCCTGACATACCTGTAAACTGCTCCGCAACAAAGAAAGGTTGAGATAAGAATCTTTCAACTTTTCTAGCTCTATTAACAACTAATTTATCTTCATCTGATAATTCATCCATACCAAGAATTGCTATAATATCCTGAAGTTCCTTATATCTTTGAAGAATTTCCTGAACTTTTCTAGCTACGCTATAATGCTCATTTCCTACAACATCCGGTGTAAGAATTCTTGAAACAGAATCAAGAGGATCTACAGCAGGATAAATACCTTTTTCAGAAATTTTTCTTGAAAGAACAGTAGTTGCATCAAGATGTGAAAATGTAGTTGCTGGAGCCGGGTCAGTTAAGTCGTCTGCAGGAACATATACAGCTTGCACAGAAGTTATAGAACCTCTATTAGTTGATGTAATTCTCTCTTGAAGCGCACCCATGTCAGTTGCAAGTGTCGGTTGATAACCAACTGCTGAAGGCATACGACCAAGTAACGCTGAAACTTCAGAACCAGCTTGAGTAAATCTAAATATATTATCAATGAAAAGTAAAACATCTTTACCTTCTTGATCTCTAAAATATTCAGCCATAGTAAGTCCAGTTAAACCAACTCTCATTCTTGCTCCTGGTGGTTCATTCATCTGACCAAATACTAATGTAGTTTTATCAATAACTCCTGATTCAACCATTTCATTATATAAATCATTACCTTCTCTTGTTCTCTCTCCAACACCAGCGAAAACTGATTGTCCACCGTGTTCTTTTGCGATGTTATTGATTAACTCTTGAATAAGTACTGTTTTTCCAACACCAGCACCACCAAAAAGTCCAATTTTACCACCTTTTGTATAGGGTGCAATTAAGTCAACAACCTTAATACCCGTTTCTAGAATTTCTGTAGATGTTTCTTGATCTTCAAACTTAGGCGGATCTCTATGAATAGGCCATTTCTCACCTTCGGTAATTTGACCTTTATTATCAATTGTTTCACCTAAAACATTTATAAGTCTTCCTACAGTACCTGGACCAACAGGAACACTAATTGGGTTGCCTGTATTAATTACCTCAACACCTCTAATAAGACCATCAGTTGATGACATTGCAATACATCTAACTGTATCATTACCAATATGTTGAGCTACTTCTGCAGTCAGTTTAATATCATTGTATTCAACTCTGACAGCATCATATATTTTGGGCAAATGTTCAGATTCAAATCGAACATCTAAAACTGGTCCAATAATCTGAACTATCTTACCTTTACTAGGCTCCATCTATTATCCACTCCCTTTTGTCTTCTTAAATTACATTTATTTTAACGCTTCTGCACCACCAACAATTTCAGATATTTCTTGAGTTATAGAACTTTGTCTAGCTTGGTTATAAGTTAAAGTAAGTTCTGAAATCATATCATCTGCATTGTCCGTAGCACTTTCCATTGCAACTCTTCTCGCCGCTTGCTCAGATGCTGAAGATTCAACCATTCCGCCATAAATTGTACTTTCGATATATTTTGGAATAATAAATTCTAAAACAAATTCAGCTGAAGGTTCATAAGTAATAAATTCATAATCCTCCAAATTTTCTTCCTTTACATCAACTTCAGTACTTTTATCAACTTCAACTGGTAATAATTTCAACATAACTGGTTCTTGAGAAATTGTACTTTTAAAAGATGTATATATGAATTTTATTTCATCAATTTTTTCTTCAGAATACAATTTCAACGCATTTCTTGCGATATCCTGAGCATGTGAAAAAGTAGGACTTTCAGAAATATAAGTATAATTTTTAAATACTTTATAATCTCTTTTTTCAAAAAAGTCTGTAGCTTTTTTCCCTATGGTAATAAGTAATGCTGAATCTTTATTGCTAATTTCATTAGCAAGGAGCTTCATAGCATTTGCATTATAACCACCACATAGTCCTCTATCTGCAGTAACAATAATATATAAAGAATTCTTAACTTCTCTATTATTAATATATTCATGCTTAAAACTAGTTTCATTTCTAATTATATCTTGAACAGCATTCATTACGACTTCAAAATATGGTTTAGTCATATCCATTCTATTCTTGTTTCTTCTGAGTTTAGCAGTTGATACGAGTTCCATAGCTTTGGTAATTTGTTTCGTGCTGTTAACGCTTTTTATTTTACGTTTAATGTCACGAGTACCCATTCCCGCCATTATATTCCCTCCTATGCATATGATTATTTAGTCCATATCTTTAATAAATATATCCTTAAATTCAACAATTGCTTCATCTAATTTATTTTTAGTTGCTTCTTCAATAACACCTTTTTCTTTTATACTATTTCCAATAGTTTTATGTTGATCACTCATATAAGCTAAAAATTCTTTTTCAAATTTCTTGATTTTATCAACAGGAATATCCATTAGATGTTTGTTAATAATAGTATAAATAATCATAACTTGGTCTTCAACTTTCATAGTATCATTTTGACCCTGTTTAAGCATCTCCATAAGTCTCTCGCCATGATCAAGTGCAGCTTTCGTTTCTTTGTCTAAATCAGATCCAAATTGAGCAAATGCAGCAAGTTCTCTGTACTGTGCAAGTTCGAGTTTAATTTTACCAGCAACTTTTTTCATTGCTTTTATCTGAGCATCTCCACCAACACGAGAAACTGATATACCAGCATTTACGGCTGGTCTTTGTCCTGAGAAGAATAATTCTGACTCAAGGAAAATCTGACCATCAGTAATCGAGATTACGTTTGTAGGAATATATGCAGATACGTCACCGGCTTGAGTTTCAATAATTGGAAGTGCAGTTATTGATCCACCGCCAAGTTCATCACTAAGTTTTGCAGCTCTCTCAAGTAGTCTTGAGTGAATATAAAATACATCTCCAGGGTAAGCTTCACGTCCTGGCGGTCTACGAAGAAGTAAACTCATTGCACGATAAGCTACCGCATGTTTAGATAAATCATCATAAATAATTAATACATCTTTTCCTTGCCACATAAATTCTTCTGCCATTGCAACACCAGAATATGGAGAGATATATTGAAGTGGTGCAGGATCAGATGCTGATGCTGATACAATTATCGTATACTTCATAGCATCACTATCTTCTAATTGCTTAACTAACTGAGCAACAGTTGATTTTTTTTGTCCTATTGCAACATAAATACAAATAACATCTTCTTCTTTTTGGTTTATAATAGTATCAATTGCGATAGCAGTTTTTCCAGTCTGTCTATCACCAATTATTAATTCTCTTTGGCCTCTTCCAATTGGAATCATTGAGTCAATTGCTTTAATTCCTGTTTGAAGTGGCTCTCTTACTGATTTTCTTGCAATAATTCCAGGAGCATTTGATTCAATTGGTCTAAATTTATCTGATTTAATTGGCCCTTTTCCATCAATTGCATTACCAAGCGCATCAACAACACGTCCAAGCAAATTATCTCCAACTGGAACTTCAACTATTCTTTTTGTTCTTTTAACAATATCTCCTTCTCTTATAAAAGTATCTGATCCAAATAAAACTGCACCAACACTTTCTTCTTCAAGGTTTAAAACCATACCATACACATCGCTTGGGAATTCAAGTAGCTCACCAGCCATACATTTTTCAAGACCATGAACTCTAGCGATTCCGTCACCAACTTGTATTACAGTACCAGTTTCTTCAACTTGAAGTTTAGAGTTATATCTTTTAATCTGAGATTTTATTATTGAACTTATCTCTTCAGGTCTAAGATTCATTTCTCTAATCACTCCTACTTTATACTATTATTTTAAACAACTCATCCTTAATCTCTGCAAGCTTTCTAGTTACAGATCCATCAATTATCTTGTCACCTGATTTAATTACCAATCCTCCAACAAGCTCTTTGTTCACTTTATTTACTAATTTAATATTTGAACCCGAAAGTTCTTCAATTTTTTTTCTTAAAATTTCCATTTCTTTTTCACTAAGCTTATTCACAGATTCAACTACAACATGCTCAGTTCCTAAGTGAATATCAACTAATTTATTGAATGCTTTTCCTATACCGAACAAAGATGACGTTCTTCTTTTATCAATTAGAATTTTAAGAAAATTAAGTAGTTCCTCAGAAATTTTACCTTCAAAGACTTCTGAAATAACTTCCTTTCTTTCCCTCACACTAATTTGCGGTGAATTATAAATTCTAAAAAAATCTAAATTTAAATCAAAAGATTCTATAACAAATTCAAATTCTTCTTTAATAACTGATAAAGCATCTTCTTCTACAGCAACTTCAAACAAAGCATCAGCGTAAATATTAGATACTAATTTTGCCATTTTGTATCCCCTACCTCATCGATAAATTTATCAATTAATGCTTTATGATTTTTCTCGTCAATGTCTTTTTCTATAACTTTTGATGCAGCTAATATTGCCATTGAAGCGATTTCATCTTTTAAAGTATTAACTGCTTTAACTTTTTCTCTTTCAATGTCTTTATTTGCTCTTGCTTTAATTTCATGAGCATCAATTTTTGCATCTTTGATTATTTCATTAGATCTGTTTTCACTTTTTAAGATTAATTGTTTAGATATTTCTCGAGCCTCATCTTCAGCTTTATTTAGTTTAGTAAGATACTCTTCTTTTAAACTATCAGCTTCTTCGTTTTTAATATCAGCCTCTTTGAATTGATCTGCAATTTCTTTCTCACGATTTTCCATAAATTCAGTTACCGGTTTAAAAAGGAATTTCTTGAGTAAAAGAAATAATATTATAGTATTCATTATTTGAAAAACAAATGTCCAGTTAAATTCGACTAGACCTAATCTAAGTTCTGCCACTACATAAGCTGCTCCCATCTACTACGCCTCCTTTTATTATATTTTATTATAAATTATAATAATTTAATTAGTGGATTCGCGAAAAGTAGAACTAACGCAATAATAAGACCATAGATACCAGTTGTCTCTGCAACTGCTGCTCCAAGTAACATAGTTCTAACAATATCTCCTTGAGCTTCGGGTTGTCTTCCAACACCTTCTGCACCTTTACCAGCAGCATATCCCTGTCCAATACCAGGTCCTATACCTGCAATCATTGCTAGTCCTGCACCAATTGCTGAACATGCTAGTACTAATGCTTTACCTGTAATTACTTGATCCATTTCAATTTCCTCCTTAATACAAATCTAAATATATACTACCAAATGTATTTAAACCATTACAATAATTTTACTAAAGGATTTGCAAACATTAATACTAAGGAAATAATTAGAGCATAAATTCCCGTTGTTTGCGCAACCGCTTGTCCCAAAAACATAGTTCTTATAATCATTGATTGATATTTTGGTCTTTTACCAACTGCTTCTACACCTTTACCAGCAGCATATCCTTGACCAATCCCTGGTCCTATTCCTGCTATCATTGAAAAACCTGCACCAACAGCTGAAGCTAAAATAATTATTACAGCTCCGTTAATTTTGATTAAAGGATTTCCATATAAAAGTATTAATGCAACTACAAGTGCCAAAATACCTGAAGTTTCAGCAACTGCCGCTCCAAGTAGCATGACCATATTAACTTGTTTTCCGTTTTTTGAATTTCTTGAAACAGCTTCTGCTCCTTTTCCTGCAGCAAAACCCTGCCCTATTCCAGGTCCTATTCCTGCTATCATAGCCAAACCCGCTGCAATTGCAGAGGCAGCTAATATTGACGCTTTTCCAGATATCATCGGTTCCATATTACCCCTCCTTTATATGAATATAATAATTTTATCATTATAATAGACCAACTAAAGGATTTGCAAACATTAATACTAATGAAATAATAAGAGCGTATATACCAGTAGTTTGTGCTACTGCTTGTCCTAAAAACATTGTTCTTATTATAGCCGATTGATACTCTGGCCTTTTACCAACAGCTTCAACACCTTTTCCTGCAGCATAACCTTGTCCTATTCCAGGTCCTATTCCAGCTATCATAGATATACCTGCACCAATTGCAGATCCCATTAATATAATTACCGCTCCATCAGCTTTAACTAACGGATTACCGTAAAGTAATATTAAAGATATAACTAGAGCTAAAATACCTGATGTTTCAGCTACTGCCGCACCTAATAACATTATCATGTTTATTTGCTTGCCATTGCCTGGATCGTTTGCAACAGCTTCTGCTCCTTTTCCTGCAGCAAAACCCTGTCCTATTCCAGGTCCAATACCAGCTATCATTGAAAAGCCAGCACCTATTGCCGTAGCAGCAAGTATTAGAACTTTTCTATCAAAGCCCATCAACCAGTTTAAAAACATGATAGTTATATTGGTTGATTCCATACATTCACCCCATTTTCTGCTAAGTTATTATTAATCCATAGCAATTGAAACAAATACCATAGTTAACATTGTAAAAATAAACGATTGAAGCAATCCTGCAAATAAATCAAAATAAATATGTAGAAAAGCAGGAATACCAACTTGCATAAACGGAACGTTTATGCCAAATAAAAATGTTGTAAGTCCACCTAGTGCACCGTATAGTAGCCCCATAATAATCATACCACCTACGATGTTTCCAAATAAACGAAAGCCTAAAGATATTGGAGTTGCAAGCTCCCCTATAATATTTAGTGGCAATAAAAACCACATAGGCTCTAAAAATCCCTTGAAATACCCAAGTACACCTTTTGAAATAACACCAAAACCATGAATCATAAAAAATGTCATCATTGCAAGTCCAATAGTTGTATTCGCATCAGCAGTAGGTGGTCTTATTCCAAATAAACCTGCAATATTTGCAAGCATTATAAACAATAATAACGTTCCTACATATGGTGCAAATCCAACTTTATCTTCGCCCATAGTTTGTTTGGTTAAACCATTAATACCATCAACTATGCCTTCGGTGATGATTTGCATTCCTTTTGGTACTTTTTGAAGATTCCTTGTTGCAAGAATAGAAAATGCAACCAAAACAAACATAATAAACCATGTTACAGTAACTGTTTCTGTTATGGCTATCCCATTACCAAGTTCGAAAACGACTCGTGGTCCAAAACCTTCAGTTCCCAAAATTACCCCTCCTTTCTAAAAATATTCTTATAATATTCTTTATTATTTAACAAATTAGTAATCAAAATTACTAATTTTATTAACAAAAGTCCAACGATCGTACCGAGTACATTAATATATGATGCTTTTATTGAAACAAATAACACAACTCCCGTTATTATAAACCTAACAAAATATCTTAGACTAGAAAAAAGTTGCGCTTTTGCTGGATCCATTGTGACTGCCTTTTCAATAGTTTTACTTAATTCGATAAAATTAAGTGCGCTAATTAATGTTCCAAATAATAGTCCTATTATAAACCTTTTTGGATCATTAATAAAGACTAACGTAAGTACACTACTTATAGTAAAAAGTAAAATAACCCATTTAAAAATATTTGCTTGAAGCTTTTTTATTTCATTCATCATTATTCCTTCTTTCATCTCTTTCTTTTTTACTTCTTTCAGTATCTTTTATAGCCTTTTTTAGAGTAAAACGAATAAGTTCAAAAAAAGCACTAAGCGTACCTAATACAATAAAAAGTAATAAAAGTTTTCCATCTGCATTAAATTTATCATCCATATATTTTCCAAAATAAACACCACCAATAATAGGAAGTGCAGTCATTATACCTATTTGACTTATTAATGCTAAATTATCATATACACGAAAATTATTTTTTTTCATAACTAACACCAAACCTTGAATTGTTACATTTTAAAAACATTTTTATAAATGTATCTATTGTTTTTGATCAATTTTTAACAAGTCGAAAATATTAATTAAAGACATATTAGCATTTTACATTTTTTTTTAAAGCAAACAACAATCATTAATTCTGTAAACCAATTAAATCTTTGTATAAAGTTCATATACTTATAAATGAATTTCTTGGATTCAGAGGGAGTTTTTACTCTCACTGAATCTTAGAAAACATAATCCAGGGCCTTTTTAGAGTTCTTTATCCCCCCTCTTCTTTAAGAAGTGGGATATTAGAACTATAAGGCATCGGATAAAACTAGCGATACTAAAATATTAATCTCAAAATACAATATTTTTATATTTAATTCAAAAGTCACCCACTACTATGAATATATACCCAATGTTTATTTATTAAACACTAAATTTATTTATAATAACCTGATATATTATTTCAATACTACTTTTCATTTTTTTTAATACTATTATATGCATTTTTATTAAAACATAATCATGCTTGTAATTTAACAATTTCATATCACACTTTACTAGAATAACACATTTTTCACTATTTGTAGATAGTTAAAAATTTTAAAAATCGTCAATTTTATATAAAAATACTTACTAATTATAGAATATTTATAAAATTTTTTATTTATATATATTAAACAAATGCTATTCAACAAATATGTATATCGTTATTAATTTAACTTATTTTAATGAATTTGTTAATTTTTTTTAACATTTAAGCATTGTAGGTATAACTATTTTATATATACTGATATTTTACATGTTTTATTTAGGTATACTAAAATATTTTCACTAAAAATAATTTTGTGTACTTTTTTAAACAAAAAAAATGATAATAAATAAATTTATTATCATTTAGCAAAATATTAATTATTTAATTTGTAATATTCTATAACACCATCAACAATGTATTTTGATGCTTTTCCATCTCCATAAGGATTAACAGCATTTGCCATAAAACCATACTCATCTTCATCTCTTATTAATCTATTCGCTTCTCTTACTATATCTTCTTTAATAACACCTACCATTTTTACAGTTCCAGCTTCCACGGCTTCGGGTCTTTCTGTTTCTGTTCTAAGTACTAAAACTGGTTTTCCAAGAGACGGTGCTTCTTCCTGTATTCCACCTGAATCAGTTAATATCAAATATGATTTTGCAATTAAATTTACAAAAGGTGTATACTCAAGCGGTTCTATTAATATTATTCTTTCATGATTTAATAAATATTTATTTGCAATAGCTCTAACTTTTGGATTCAAATGCATTGGAAATACTACTAGTACATCTTCATTTGACTCAACTATATCCCTAACTGCAGAAAATATATTTTCCATTGGTCTTCCTAAATTTTCTCTTCTATGCGAAGTTAATAAGATAACTTTTTTCTGTTTAAAATCAATATTATTAAGCACCTTTTCTTCAAAAATATAATTTTCTTTTACCACAGATTTTAATGCATCAATTACAGTATTACCTGTAACCAGTATATTCTTTTTATCAATTCCTTCTTTAACAAGATTATTAACGTTACCCTTAGTAGGCGCAAAATGTATATCTGCAAGCCTTCCTGTAAGCGACCTATTTATTTCTTCAGGGAAAGGGGAATTTTTATCTCCGCTTCTAAGACCCGCTTCAACATGTCCTACCTTTATCCCATTGTAAAAAGCTGATAATGAGGCCGAAAATGTTGTCGACGTGTCTCCATGCACAAAAATAATATCGGGTTTTACTTCTTTAAACAAGTCACCTAATCCTAATAATATTTTCGATGTAATTTCACTTAGTGTTTGTCCCTTTTTCATTATATTAAGATCGTAGTCAGCTTCAATTTTAAAAATATCCATAACTTGATCAAGCATTTCTCGATGTTGCGCTGTTACACAAACTAAAGATTCAATATTTTCCCTTTTATTTAATTCCAATACAAGTGGGGCCATTTTGATTGCTTCAGGTCTTGTGCCAAATATAGACATAACTTTAATTTTATTCATTTACATTACTCCTCATTTCTTTTTCATTCTCCATTGGAGCTTTATTAATTGGTATAAAAATCAAAATACATGCTAATAAAAAAACCAATAAAGAATATATCATTTGACTTTTAACAATTAAAACCGCGCTTAATCCAAAAAGAGAAGCAATAAAGTATAGTGAAAGAACTGCTTTTTTTTGATTCATTCCTATAAATAATAATCTATGATGTAGATGTCCTTTATCAGCTTCAGCAATAGACTTTCCGCTTAAAATTCTTCTAATAATTGCAAATGAAGTATCAAAAATCGGTATTCCTAAAATAACTACCGGAACAAACAAAGTAAAGACTGTTGTACTTTTAAGAGCTCCCTCGATTGAGGCAATTGAAAGAATAAGCCCTAAAAATAGTGACCCAGTGTCTCCCATAAATACTTTAGCTGGATTAAAATTAAATGGTAAAAAACCTAATATAGAACCTGCTAAAATAATAGTTAATGCTGCAACTTCAAATCTACCATTTATAAAAGCAACGTAAGTAATAGCAATAGAAGCGATAAAAGATATCCCCGCAGCTAATCCATCTAACCCATCTATAAGGTTTATTGTATTGGTGATTCCTACAATCCAAAATATTGTAATTGGATAGCTTATCAATGCACTACTAATATAGATGTAATCCGCACTAGCAAAATAGGTACTTATAAATCCATCAAAAAAATTTGTTAAAAATTCTATTTTAAACCCTGAAAAATACAACACTGTTGCAGCTAAAATCTGAAACAATAATTTCTTTTTTGCTGACATTGGTTTTAAGTCATCAAAAAGTCCACAACCAATTATAATTAAAGAACTAGTAATAATTCCAAAATTCTTTATAGACGACATTTTAGTTGTAAATAAAAACATACTAATAAATGCAATATAAATCGCAAGTCCTCCAAGTCGCGGAATTGGAATTTTATGAACACGCCTATTATCTGTTGGAACATCTACCGCTCCAATAGTAATAGCTAATTTTATTATGTATGGAGTTACAAAATATGCAAGTCCTCCCGTCATAAACATATATATCAATAATTTAATTATTTCACTATTCATTTTACACCTCATGTATTTAATAACATTAAAAAGTCATTATTCACATTAATTCTATACTGCTTATCATGTAAATACAAGTAGCTTACTAATCTGTAACCAAAAAATAATATACTTATAGCATTTTAATGTTTCCCAAGCGGTGCAACCGGCTAATTCACGCGTCTTCATCGCGCTTCCATTAGCCCCGCCCAGAGTCAAAACTCCCTATGCAAAAACGGCTATAATAGAATTTAAAGTCTTGCCTTCATTCTTTCTTCTTCTTATTTTGTTATTTTTCATATCTGCGGTGCGACCGGCTAATTCACACGACTAAAGTCGTGCTTACATTAGCCCCGCCCAGAATTAAAACTCCCTATGCAAAAACGGCTATAATAGAATTTGCAGGCTAGCCTGCATTCTTTCTTCTTATTTTGTTGTATTTCCCAAGCGGTGCGACCGGCGAACACTTCGTCTCCGCCCCGCCCAGAGTTAAAACTCCCTATGCAAAAACGGCTATAATAGAATTTGCAGGCTAGCCTGCATTCTTCTCTATTATCGTTATTTTATTTTTCAAATTTGCGGTGCGACCGGCGAACACTTCGTCTCCGCCTCGTCGGGAGTTAAAACTCCCTATGCAAAAACGACTATAATAGAATTTGCAGGCTAGCCTGCATTCTATTATAGTCGTTTTTGCGCACCGCTTTTAGTATGCGAATTTATTAACCAACGAGTCGTCGTAGTATATCCAATCACATACTTTTATTTCTCGGTATTCCTTTTTAGAATCTCTTATAACTATATTTTCTATACCTGAATTTATAATCATTCTTTTACACATTGTACATGAATTTGCATTTTCAACGTATTCACCTGTTTTCTTTTCTCGTCCTACTAGGTAAAGTGTTGATCCTATCATATCTTTTCTTGCTGCTGATATCATTGCATTTGCTTCTGCATGTACGCTTCTACATATTTCATACATTTGTCCTCTTGGAACATTTAACTTATCTCTTGTACAAAATCCTAAATCAATACAATTTTTTCTACCTCTAGGTGCACCTGTATAACCTGTAGATATTATTTCATCATTATTTACAATAATTGCACCATAATTTCTTCTAAGGCATGTTCCTCTTTCTAATACTGTTTCGGCTATATCTAAATAGTAATTTTCTTTTCCAATTCTATTCATTATTTTAAGCCTCCAAAATTTTTATACTCTTATATTAACATTTTAAAAATTCGCACTTCGTGCTTACCGCGCTCCGCGCTATTAGCCTTGTGGAGTGGGCTATCGCCCTATGTAAATTTCACAAACTTTCTCCTCGCAAACTAGTTTGCATACGAAAATTTGTGAAATTTACGCACTGCGTTTATTTTGTACCAAAAAGTCGATCGCCTGCATCTCCTAGTCCTGGTACTATATATGCATGTTCATTTAATTTCTCATCTATTGATCCTACATAGATATCTACGTCTGGATGTGCATCTTGTACTGCTTTTAGTCCTTCTGGGCATGATATTAATGAAACTAATTTAATATTAACAGCGCCTCTATCTTTTAGAAATCCTATTGCTGCAATTGCAGATCCACCTGTTGCAAGCATTGGATCAACTAACAACAAATCTCTTTCTTCTACATCTGATGGTAATTTGCAATAATATTCAACTGGTTTAAGTGTTTTTGGGTCTCTATATAATCCAATATGTCCAACTTTTGCTGCTGGTAACAAGCTTAAAAATCCATCAACCATTCCAAGTCCTGCTCTTAAAATTGGAACTATTCCAAGTTTTCTTCCTGAAATTCTTTTTAAAGTCGCATTACAAACTGGTGTTTCAACTTCAACGTCTTCAAGTGGTAAATCTCTAGTTACTTCATATGCCATAAGCATTGAAACTTCTTTTACTAAATCTCTAAAATCTTTTGCACCTGTTTCTTTGTCTCTAATTAATGTTAATTTGTGCTGAATTAATGGATGATTAAGTTCAAAAACTTTACTCATGTAAGCCTCCTTGGATAATTAAGATATAATAATCAATTACTTTTGATTTTTCTTTTCTATTTCACTTATAAGGTCTACTCTTCTTGAGTGCCTTCCGCCTTCAAATTTAGTTTCTAAAAATGCATCTACTATTTCAAGTGCAAGTCCTTTTCCTACAACTCTTTCTCCAAAACCAATAACATTTGCATTGTTATGCGCCCTTGACATTTTAGCACTAAATACATCACTAACTGTAGCTGCTCTAATTCCTTTAACTTTATTAGCTGCTAAAGAAATACCGATGCCAGTTCCACAAATAACAATACCTAAATCATAATCGTTAGAAGAAACGGCCTCGGCTACTAGTTCACCATATATAGGATAATCTGTAGAATCTTTTGAAAAAGTTCCATAATCCTTAAATTCAATACCCTTACTCTCTAAATGTTCCATAACTGTTTGTTTTAATTCATAACCGCCATGATCCGAGCCAATAGCTAATTTCATAATCTTCCTCCTAGAAATGTAATCAAGTGATTTTAGATTTTTCAATCACATGATAATGAATAACTTTCTTTAAAAATTCTTAAACATTATACCAAAGTTATATACACTAAGCAACACCAAATGTCCCTAATTTTACGAGTGACACATGAAATAATTCAGCTATATTTTATACACTATCAATTATTTCTGCCAATTGAACATGACTATTTCTGAAGCGAGTAGACCCCTTCTCTTTCTTCAATGTTATCGCATTTACAGGACACATATGAATACATGCCAAACATTCATCACAGTGGTGCATAAATTCAGGCTTCCCTTTTACTATTATATTGTCAACAGGACAAACCTTTTCGCATATTTTACAGCTAGTACAATTATCATTTACTATAAATTTTTTATCTACATTTCCTTTATTTTGTTTATAATAAAATTGCATAATTGTAGTAATAACCTTTTCTCCAACATTCTCACTTACTACAAATTCTTTTAACGAGCGAATATCATTTACAATTTTTTCTAAGTTTTCATCTATATTTTTCTTTGGTATTTTCTTTATTTGTTCTTCCATGTCAAACATCGGAAGATAATTATCAACCATTAAGAGTTCATTTCCATACGAAATTTTAATTTTTTCTCTTTCTGCAAACTTCTTAAAATTTATAGTACTTGCACCTGCCATATTTCCATATGTCATAATACTGAAAATATAGTCACTCTTCAACTCAACTTTCGTTAAAAATTCTTTTACTATTCTAGGTGTACCCATATAGTAGACTGGAATTACAAATCCAATTTTATCAGCTTCAAATTTAAAGTTTTTTTCTTTTAGCATCTTTGGTATTGAGTAAAGTTCACCACCAATTTCTTTAACTAGTTTCTTAGCAACATAAAGATTGTTTCCTGTAGATGTAAAATAAAATATTTTCATTTTTAGCCCCATTTCATCTTATATTTCAATCAAATAATTTCAAAACAATAGGTTTTTAGTAGACTGTTAGCCATATAGAATTGCTATATATTTTATTTGCATTTTTCACCAGTCATCATACAGTAAAATTTTCTTTAAGGAAAAAACGCAAAATACTAATCACAATTTATAATATTATTACCTGCAGATTTGTTTAATCTATTCATAATTGCAGATCCAATACCTTCTTCACTAAACCCTTCCGCAAAAATAATATCTATATCTAATTTATCAAATTCTCTTAATACATAAAAAAGTTTATTCCCTACTAGGTCCATATCTTTTATACTACCCAATGAAATTGAAAAAACATCATTTATTTGAGATAATATTTCTTCTGTACACATTAATCCAACTTTTTTGCCTTTTTTTAAATAATTTTCTAATTCAATCTTCATTTTTTTTACAATGTTTTTTTTCGAACCGTTAAAAACAATTACATCTGCTTTAGGAGAATAATGCCTATATTTCATTCCAGGAGACTTAGCTATTAAATTTTGATCATGTTTTTTCTTAATAGCAGGATCAATTAAAATTCTTCCAACTATACTTTCTATCATCTCTTTTGTAATTCCACCAGGTCTTAGTATCATTGGAACTTCGCCAGTAATATCAAGTACAGTAGATTCAAGACCTATGGATGAACTATCTGAACATACTATTGAAGCAATCTTGCCATCAAGATCATGTATCACATGCTCGCACATTGTTGGTGATGGCTTTCCTGAAATATTTGCGCTAGGTGCCGCAATAGGAACTAATGAATATTCAATAATTTTTCTAGCTACAATATGCGATGGCATTCTTACAGCAATTGTTTCAAGTCCACCTGTAACTATTTTCGGTACATTACTATTTTTTTCAAAAATTAAAGTAAGAGGTCCTGGCCAAAAAGCATCCATCAATTTTTCTGCAATACTTGGAACAAAGTTTACTAACTTATCAAGTTCATTTTTACTATTTATATGAACAATCAAAGGATTATCACTCGGTCTTCCTTTTGCTAAAAAAATTTTTTTAATAGCACTTTCATCAAGTGCATTGGCTCCTAAGCCATATACAGTTTCCGTTGGAAAAGCCACAACTTCACCATTAGTAAGTAAAGAAGCAGCCTCTTTAATTTTTTCAATATCTATATTTTTGCTATCTATATTTATTATTTTAGTTTTCATTTTATACTCCATAAGGCTAAAAATTATAATCTTTCTTTAGCCAATTATATATTTCATCTACTGAAGTTTTAACATCACTAACATAGAATTTATTTTTATATTCATAAGTATCTGATTTATGCATATATTTGGGATCGTAATAATGAATCATAAGAAACTTTGCTACCTCACTATAACGGCCAGCTTTCATCATTTCTATTAACTCATTACATTTTTCAAGGCCAAGACCTTTTGTAAAATTTTTAAACACTTCAATTATTTCATTTACGTCTTCATCTGACTTAATATACTCATCAACAATAAATCTAGTTCTAAAATCAATTCCCGCATCAATAAATACATGGTCTCCTCGACTCATAGCTTCCATAAAACAATCTGACAAATAATTTCGTCCAATCCTTTTGCTTTCAGCCTCAACAATCATAGCTCCTGATTTTACATTTTTTAGAGCTATATAAACTCCATGTTCAAAATTTTTTTGAGGAATTTCCTCATGAATACCTACTTTTCCAAGTATAGAACCTCTGTGCCTAGCGAGTCCTTCTAAATCAATATTATCAATTCCTTTTTCATCAAGTCCATTTATTATATCAGTTTTTGCAACGCCGGTATTTCCATGAAAAACTATAAATTTTACTTCTTTACAAAACCTCTCCGTTTCTGATATAACAGTATTTCTATAGCCTTTATATCCGCCATTTATTACCTTTACATCATAGCCAAGTGCATTTAATAAACTTCCTAAAGTTTGACTTCTCATTCCGCCTCTAGCACAGTAAAGGGCAACCTTTTTATGTTTTTTATAAATTTTCACAAACTCAGCATAAATAGAAGGCAACTTTTCTGAAACCGCTTCAATAGCAAGCATTTTAGCTTTTTCTACACTTTTTTTATATTTTGTTCCAACTTTCTCTCTCTCATCATTTGTAAAAAGAGGTATATTAAAACACTTTCCTATAGAACCATCCATATACTCTTTAGGGGTTCTAACATCTATAAAAACATATTCTTCATCTAAATCATTAAAATCAACTATCATATTTTCACCTTTTTATAACTTAGTATCTCTAAGATTCTAGTTGCTTAAGCTCTTCTGCTTGATAATTTGTAATTACAGCATCTATAATCTCGTCTATTTCACCTTCCATATAACTTTGTAATTTATAAAGAGTTATTGGAATTCTGTGATCAGTAATTCTCCCCTGTGGAAAGTTATAAGTTCTGATTTTTGCACTTCTGTCTCCACTACCAATTTGATTTTTTCTTTCTTCGGCAATTTCTTCATGCTGTTCAAGTACTTCTTTTTCGTAAAGCCTAGCCTTTAAAACTTGCATAGCTTTTAATTTGTTTGATAACTGCGATTTACCATCTTGACAAGTAACAACAAGTCCTGTAGGTAAATGTGTAATTCTAACAGCGGAGTCAGTTGTATTAACACTCTGTCCACCATTTCCAGAAGATCTATATACATCTATTCTAAGATCATTTTGATTTATTGATACTTCTACATCATCTACCTCTGGAAGTACTGCAACCGTTGCTGTTGAGGTGTGAATTCTTCCGCCAGATTCCGTAGCTGGAATCCTCTGAACTCTATGAGTTCCACTTTCAAATTTGAGTCTTTGATATACACCTTTGCCTTTTATAAGAATAGATGCTTCTTTTATGCCGCCAACTCCAGTTTCACTAGTATTAAGCATTTCTATTTTCCATCTTCTTCTTTCAGAGTATCTCGAATATAATCTTAAAAGTTCAGCTGCAAAAAGTCCTGCTTCATCTCCTCCTGCGCCTGCTCTAATTTCCATAATAACATTTTTATCATCATTTTCATCTTTTGGAAGTAGTAATTTTTTTAGTTCCATAGAAATTTCTTCAATATTAACTTCTAGTTCTTCAAGCTCCATTTTTGCAAGCTCTTTCATTTCTTCGTCGCTAGATTCTTTAATAATCTCTTTAGCTTCTCCAATTTCTTGTTTCATTTTTTTATATTCTTTAAATTTCTCAACTATTGGCGAAAGATTTGAATGTTCTTTCATATATTTTTGCCAATTTTTTTGGTCACTTATAACTTCTGGATCAGAAATTTTATCATTTAACTCTCTAAATCTACCTTCTATAAATTCTAATTTATCAAACATATTTACCTCCACTACATTAGAAATAAAATTCACTATATTTTGTTACTTGCTTTCTTTGCAATTACGCATCTATCAAAACCCGAAAGATCTTTAATAAAAATAACATCTTTATATAGTTTTGAATTATCTATTATATTTTTAACGTCCTCAGCTTGATTATATCCTACTTCAAAAGCGAGTACACCATCTTCCTTTAAAAATCTATAAGAACTATTTATAATCTCTCTATAAAAATCCAATCCATCTTCTCCACCATCTAACGCATTCATAGGTTCATAATCTCTTACTTCTATTTGCAGCGAATTAATATCAGCCTTTGGAATATATGGAGGATTCGATACAATTAAATCAACTTTAACGTCATTTGAAATACCCTTTAAAACATCATTCTCTATAAATGTAAGCCTATCAAAAACACCAATTCTTTTTGCATTAATTTTAGCTACTTCAATTGCATCAGATGATATATCAATAGTCATTCCATAAGATTTTTCTAAGTATTTCAAAAGAGATATTGATATAGCTCCACTTCCTGTTCCTATATCAATAAAACTTATTTCTTTTCCAAAAAAGTAATTTACCAAATACTCTACTAAATTTTCAGTATCGTTTCTTGGAATAAGCACACGTTCATCTACATAAAATTCTAGTCCCATAAATTCTTTAGAGTTCAAAATATACTGAAATGGCATACCAATCAGTCTTTTATTAACCATTTCAAAAAACTCATTTTTCTGTTTTTCACTTAAAATTCTTTCCTTGTCAATAATAACTTGGTATCTTTGGATTTTAAGCAAATAAGCTAACATTAGTTCCAGCTCTAAAAGTATAAGCTCTCTAGAATCTTTATTTTCAGAAGAAATATTAAATAAATTTAAAGCTTCTTTTAAAACCTTATTTATAGTAATCATTTTTCTTTATCACCCGAATGTTTAAGAACTTCTTTAATAGCAACAATTGCAACTTCCAGTTGATCATCATCAGGTTCATTTGTTGTTAACTTTTGCATCATAAGACCTGGATAACTAACTATATCTACTAATTTACCATTGTTTTTACCAGCCCATCTTATTATTTCATAAGAAATCCCTGCAACTAATGGAAGAAGTACTACTTTTGTTAAAATTCTAATCCAAATACTATCCCAACTAATAAAAGTAAACATAATAATACTTATAACAAATACAATAAGTAGAAAACTCGTTCCACATCTAGGATGAAGAGTTGTAAATTTTCTAGCATTTTCTACAGTAAGTTCTTCTCCACTCTCTAGGCAATGAATCGTTTTATGTTCTGCACCATGATATTCGAATACTCTTTTAACATCTTTCATTCTAGAAATAATAATTACATAAGCTAAAAACATAGAAATTTTAACTATTCCTTCAAAAGCACTCAATAATACTTGACTATTCACAACATTTCTAAGAGTACCTATAAGAAAAGATGGAATTACCCCAAATAATAAAAACGCCATAGCAAGAGCAAATACCATAGAAAAAACAACTAATACAGTTTCTGCTTTATCACCCATTTTTTCATATAACCATTTTTCAAATCCTTTTGCTTCATACTCTTCTTCTGCTTCAGCAAAAAATTCTGCTGAATAACTTAATGCTTTTATTCCAACTATCATAGATGAAATAAGAGCAATACTTCCTCTAACAAATGGAATTTTCATTAAAAAAGTTTTTTCTATTTTAAGAGGTTTCTCTGTTTTTAATTCAATTTGACCATTTTGTTTTCTAACAGCAATTGCAATACTTTCGGGTCCTTTCATCATAATACCCTCAATTAAAGCTTGCCCACCTACTGCGCTATATTTTTTTCCCATTTTACACCTCAACTCATTATACATAGATTAATCAGCTAATATATCACTTAAAATACAATATCAGAATTTTAATAGTATTAATCCAAAGTTCGTCAATAAACTCATCTTAATCAATTTTACTTTTATTTAATAATTCATAGTAACATTTAGGGCAGAGCGATTGATATTCAACTGAATCTTCACCATCGATTGCTACCTGCTCACCTTCAAAAACAAAGTTACCATTTATTTTTCTTCCATTTAATAATGCCTTTTTTCCACATGTACAAATAGTTTTAAGTTCTTCTATGCTATGTGAAAGCAAAAGCAGCCTTTCGCTTCCTTCAAATCCTTCCATCATAAAGTCTGTTCTTAAACCATAGCATATAGTAGGAATGTTAAGAACTACAGCAACTCTAAAAAGTTCATCTATTTGTTCCTTTTTAAAAAACTGAGCTTCATCAACTAGTAAACAATTAATTTCACCTTGGTTTTTAAGCCAATTTTCTATTTCAGTAAATACATTTGTTTTGTTTTCTATTACTATATCTACTTTTCTCTCCACACCCAATCTAGATACTACTTTTTCTCCACCCTTAGTGTCGGTTTTAGGTTTTATTACTATAACATTCATACCTCTTTCTTCGTAATTGTACGCAACTTGCATAAGGTTAGTAGATTTACCTGAATTCATAGCACCATATCTAAAATACAACTTACTCATAACTTCCTCCAATAAAGAATATTAAAAATCTATACACAAAAAAACCTAAGTCATTTCTTTTCATAAATATTTAGGCAAATTACTACTATTCAATTATACATCATAAATCCTTGAAAATAAAAAAACAAATTTCAATTTACAATAAACTTATAAAAACAAATTTACTTTTTTCATCCTAAAAGTAAAGAAGGTTAGAGACATATAGACTCTAACCTTTAGAAAAACAATATTATTTAAGACCATATTTTTGTTTAAATTTATCTGCTCTTCCACCACGTTCAATTTGTTTTTGAGTACCAGTGAAAAACGGATGACACTCTGAACAAATATCTAATCTAATTTCTTTCTTTGTAGATTTTGTTGTAAAAGTATTACCACATGCACAATGCACTTCAACTTCATTATACTCTGGATGTAAATTTTTCTTCATTACCTTCACCTCTTTTCAAATAAAATCTCTATAAAAATTTTAATTATCGACAACTAGCCATACAACGACCACTACATTATAGCATATACTTTTTTATAATACAATACTATTTCAAACCATTTTTGATTAAACTAATAAATTCTTCATTAGTTTTTGACTTCAAAATCCTACTAATAATATAATCTGTAATTTCATATGCATTTCTATTATCTATAGCACGTCTAATAGTCCAGACTGCTTCAAGCTCACTTTGCGTAAGTAAAAGTTCTTCTCTTCTTGTACTTGACTTATTAATATCAATTGCAGGGAAAATTCTCTTTTCTGAAAGCTTTCTACTTAATGTAATCTCCATATTTCCTGTACCTTTAAACTCTTCAAATATTACTTCATCCATTCTTGAACCAGTTTCAATTAATGCAGTAGCAAGTATTGTAAGACTACCACCTTCTTCAATATTTCTTGCAGCTCCAAAAAATCTTTTTGGTAAATGAAGCGCAGCAGGATCTAGCCCTCCTGAAAGCGTTCTTCCACTTGATGGAATAACTAAATTATACGCTCTAGCGAGTCTTGTAATACTATCTAATAATATTACTACATCTTTTTTTTGCTCTACCAATCCTTTCGCTCTACTTAAAACCATTTCTGCTACTTTAATATGATGAGACGGAAGTTCATCAAATGTTGATGAAATAACATCAGCATTAATCGATCTTTCCATTTCAGTGACTTCTTCAGGTCTTTCATCTATTAATAAAACAATCACTTCAGTTTCTTTATTATTTTCTGTAATAGATTTAGCTATTTTTTGAAGTAGCATTGTCTTACCTGCTTTTGGAGGTGCAACAATCAAACCTCTTTGACCTTTTCCTATCGGAGCTAAAAAATCTATCAATCTAAGAGAAAACTCCTTTGAATTTTTTCCAAGTTCAAATCTTTCAGTGGGATAAAGAGGTGTAAGGTTATCAAATTTAGGCCTTCTGTAATTTGATATCGGTTTTAGTCCATTCACATTTAGCACATATAGAAGAGCTCTAAATCTTTCATTTGATCTAGGAATTCTTGTGACTCCCTTAATTTTATCGCCCGTTCTAAGTGAGAATTTCTTTATTTGAGATGGAGATATATATACATCAAGTTCGCTAGTTAAAAAATTTTTAAATCTTAAAAATCCATAGCCTTGATCAATAACTTCAAGAACTCCTTCAACTTCCTCAGATCCTTTTTCAAATACTTTATCACCAATATATACTTTACTAGCGTCTTTTTCTATTTTCTTCTCTACTGCTTCTGTTTTTTTTATTAGCTTTTCTTTTGGTAATTCTTTAGCAACTTCAACTTCTATTTTGTCATCTTTTTCTTTTTCTTTTTCAAGGCTTTCTATTTCCTTTTCTTCAGAATTTCCATTAATAATCAAATCAACCAGCTCATCTTTTCTTAATTTTGAAATTCCCTTTAACTTCATTGCTTTAGCAATTTCTTTCAAATCAATAATTGTTTTATCTTGAAGCATTTCTACGTTCAATATTTACCTCCAATAATACTAATACATTTACAACGTAATTATTTCACTTATTACGAACTTATTACACTTACAATACAAATACTTTTATAATTAAATTGCAAAAAATATATATGATATTATTATTAATAAAATATTGCATATTTTTTAAAATTTATTTTTATTTCTATTTTTAATGGGTAAATTTATTATGAATAAAAGATATGAAAGTGTAAAAGGTGGTTTAAATGAAAAGATTTCTAATACTAATAATATTTATTATAGCATACTTTTCTTGTTTTTCTTTTGCCGATGAAAATAATTCTATTTCGTCAAAAAAAGAAATACAAATGTTTCTTAATGATAAGGAAATTTCATTGAATGTTTCTCCTATTATAGTAAATGATACCGTACTTGTACCAATGAGAAGCTATTTCGAAGCATTAGGGTCTGAAATAAGGTGGATTGGAAGAACTAAAGAAGTAAGTGCATACAAAAATAATATGTTTATTAAACTTAAAATCGATAGCGATGAAGCATATAAAAACGGGAAAAAATTCAAGCTTGATTCTGCACCTATTATAGTAAATTCTCACACAATGGTTCCAGCAAAATTTATAGCAGATACATTTGACCTTAATCTCGTTTGGGATAAAGATGCATCTACGATAACTTTAAGTTCTAAAAATAATGGTGAAAATTACAACTTTGTTAATGATAATTTTTATAAGAAAATTTCAATCGACGATATTGGAGCGTATTTCTATATACCTCAACAGTGGAAATTAATTGATTTTGATAATAAAATTTACGGATTAAAATCTAATGATGAAGAAAGTAGTGTACAGATATCTAAGACTAAAATATCACCTGATGAAACTCTTGAATCGTTAACAGAAAAATATAAAACTAGTGTTTATAAGACTAATAAAGATACCGTTGTTTTTACAGGTAACAGCAAAATTAATATTAATGAAATTGAAAGTACAGTAACTTACTATACAATTACCGAAAATGATTCTACAATTAAATCAATCATCTATCTATTAATAAAAGATAATTACGAGTACAAACTAATTTTTTCTTATAAAACTATTTTTTCTGAAGATAATTTAATTGATCAAATAACCTATATAGCTAAATCTTTTCAGCTTAGTAAATATACTATAAACTACGATGATGAACACTACGTCGAATTGCCTTCATTTGATAAATTAGGCATCGATATAGAAAATGAAATCTATTCAAATATGGAAGTAAAAAGTTCATTTAACTTTAAAGCTACTATAGAACAATCTGATTTAAGTAAACTTGAAGTAATTGTTTCAAGAAAAATGAGCAAAAAATCTTTTATCATTCCAATAATTGATGGAAAGATCAATTCAGTGATTTACACTCCATTTGGACTTGGCAAACATAACATTTTGATAAAAACTCCTGATACTATTACAAAAGACAATCAGGTAATTAAGGGCGACCCACTACTAGTTTTTAGTGTAGTGAATTTAGATATAAAAAAATTAGAATATCTTGTACCAAGTACAAAAATACAAAATAATGAACTTGGAATTAATTCACTTTCTAATTTACTTACTTACAACAAATTAAAGACTTATGATAAATCTAAAGCAATTTTCACTTGGATTTCTAGTAATATTTCCATTAATCAAATTGTTAACGACGATTATGATTCAAAGCCATCACTCCAAGTATACAATGATGAATACGGAACTCCCGAAGAAATCTGCTATTTTTATACAGCCTTACTAAGAGCGATAAATATACCTTCTAGAACCGTATATGGAATAAATGATACAAATTCAAAGTATTTCTGGGTCGAAATGTATATTAACGGAAAATGGGTTGCATCTGATATTTTGGCAACTATAAAATTTAGTTCAAATAATAATCAATTCTTTTATATTCCATTAAATGATTATAGGGAAAATTTTAAAGAATTTCATATTGAAGATTATTAAAAATTAATTATTATTCGATACCTAAAGAGTTCTACAGTATATATGATATTTGGGTTAGCAAAAGCTCCCTCTGAATCTTAGAAATTCATTTATATTGTAGAACTTTTTACTATAAAAAGCGGAGGACTTATGAAACAATATATATTAGCTCTCGATCAAGGAACTACTAGCTCTAGAGCAATTATTTTTGATAAACAAGGCATAGTTGTTAAAAAAGTACAAAAAGAATTTACACAAATATATCCTAAAACAGGATGGGTAGAACACGACCCTATAGAAATATGGAATACATTACTTTCGGTGGCTAAATCGGTTATTTGGGAAAGCAAAGTTAACCCTAGTAGTATTTCTGCAATCGGAATTACAAACCAAAGAGAAACTACAGTAATTTGGGACAAAAAAACAGGCCAACCAATCTATAACGCTATCGTATGGCAATCTAAGCAAACTTCTAGCATTTGTGAAGAGCTTAAAAAAAGCGAACATGTAGACTACATAAAAAATTCAACCGGTTTAGTAATTGATCCTTATTTTTCCGGTACTAAAGTTAAGTGGATACTAGATAATGTAAAAGGTGCTAGAAGAAGAGCTAAAAACGGAGAACTTCTTTTCGGAACTATAGACACATGGATAATTTGGAATCTAACAAAAGAAAAAATCCATGTAACTGAATATAGTAACGCTTCAAGAACCTTAATGTTCAATATAAATACATTAAAATGGGACGATAAATTACTCCAAATACTTGATGTTCCTAAAAACATGCTTCCGAAAGTAAAAAACTCTTCTGAAATTTATGGTTATAGTGATAAAGCCTTATTAGGAATTCATGTTCCTATTAGCGGCGCTGCAGGAGATCAACAAGCAGCTCTTTTTGGTCAAACTTGTTTTGAAAGCGGAATGATAAAAAACACTTATGGAACTGGTTGCTTTATGCTTATGCAAACTGGAGACAAAATAATTAAATCAAAAAATGGATTATTAACTACGATTGCATGGGGAATTGATGGTAAAATTGAATACGCACTCGAAGGTTCTATTTTTATTGGTGGAGCTGTTGTTCAGTGGCTACGCGATGAACTTGGTATGATCGATAAATCATCTGATAGTGAATATTTCGCAACTAGAGTAAATGACACAAATGGAGTTTATGTAGTCCCTGCTTTTTCTGGACTTGGAGCTCCTTATTGGGATATGTATGCTAGGGGTACTATATTTGGACTAACTAGAGGTTCAAATAAAAATCATATTATTAGAGCTTCACTTGAAGCAATTGCATATCAATCAAAAGATCTAATCAATGCAATGGAAACAGACTCGGGTATAAAATTAAAAGTACTTAAAGTTGATGGCGGTGCAAGTAGCAATAATTTTTTAATGCAATTTCAATCCGATATGCTAAGTGTAAGAGTTGAAAGACCAAAAGTTATCGAAACGACTGCGCTTGGAGCAGCATACCTTGCTGGACTTGCAGTAGGATTTTGGAAAGATAAAGACTCTATTAAAAATATACTCCAAATAGACAAAGATTTTAAACCAACTATGAATTGTGAAGAAAGGGATAAATTGTACAAGGGATGGAAAAAAGCTATTGAACATACAAAATCAATAGATACTTAAGATTTTAAAAAAAGTAAAACGAACTCTAAAAACAAATAATGTATATGAAAGATAACTTTATCTTTCATATACATTATTTTATTTTTTACTAATTATTATATTTAATATATTCTTACTAATAACTCATAAAATTACTTAATATTCAATATTTTTCTTGCTTCAGATGGACTAGCAACTTCTCTACCAAACTCTTTAGCAAGTCTTACAACTCTTTCCACTAATTGTGCATTAGAAGTTGCAAGAACACCTTTTGAATAGTATATATTGTCTTCAAATCCAACTCTAACATGACCACCCATATTAATAGCAAGCCCTGCAAGTGGTGTTTCATATCTTCCAATACCTGCGACTGTCCATGTAGAGTCACTAGGAATCTGATTTCTCATATAAAGTAAATCTTCTGGATTACCAGGACAAGCTCCTGGAACACCAAGAACAAAATCAAAATGAAGTGGTCCATTTAGAATTCCTTTTTTTACTAATTTTTTAGCATTCTCAATCATACCTCTTTCAAACACTTCAATTTCTGGTTTTACTCCAAGCACAACCATTCTTTTTGCAAATTTTTCAATATACTCTTCAGAATTCATAAAAACATCTGGCCCAAAATTACAAGTTCCAGCACTAAGCGTTGCCATCTCAGGTTTTAATTCAACAGGTTGAAGTCTTTCCTCAGGAGAATGCCAAACAGCACCACCAGTAGATGGTTGAAAAATAATATCACACTTCGCTTCTATTTTTTCTTTTATTTCTTTATAAACTTCATAATCTTGTGTAGGGTTACCGTCTTTATCTCTTGCATGAACATGTACGATAGAAGCACCCGCTTTATAGCAGTTAAATGCCTCATTAGCAATTTCTTCAGGAGTTAATGGTAAATTAGGTTGCAAATCCCTTGTAACTTCAGCTCCAGTAATAGCAGCTGTTATAATTAATTTTTCCATTTTTTTCACCTATCCTCTCTGCTTATCTTTTGGAACAACACATGTTCCAACAGCTCTTGCAACGATAATAGGATCTTTAAGTACATCACATGCCGAATCATTAAGGTCTGGTCTTGGTATAATTACTTTTCTAGCTTCAAATTCCATCCTTCTAGAAGAATTTCCAACCTTTACAATTTTACCAACAGCTTCAATAAAATCGCCTGCATATACTGGTGCAAGGAACTCAACTTTTTCATAAGCTGCAAATAATCCTTCATCACCATCGTTTCTAATTAATAATTCTGTTGCAACGTCACCGAACAAATTAAGCATTTTAGCTCCGTCTACTAAATTTCCACCGTAGTGTGCATCATGCATACTCATTCTTACTCTTATAGTTGATTCTGTCATATCATTTTCCTCCATTAAATAAATCCAACCTTACCTAATAGATATTACAACCAACATATTTATTATCTAACAAACAACGATTAATTGCAAGATATCATCGATGTTTCTTTTTAACTTTTTTTAATCTAAAAAAATCTTCTCTTTCTTTTTCTTCCAATACATCTTGAATAAATTTAACAAGTTCTTGAAATTTAGGTATTTGTATTTTATCAAGTGCATTTGCTCTTTTTTGAGTTTTTTTAATCTCCATAGCAAGTTTATATACCGATGTCTCTATTTCTCCAAGTTCGTATATAAGCATTCTTACATCATTAAATTTAACTACAGCTTCATCTAGCGCTGCATTTGTCCTAAAAAGACCATAGTTAACTGTTTTCTCAGTATCTGTATGAATTAATTTTGGAATTTCAACACCCATAACACTCTGACTTAATACATCAAATTCTTCATTATTAACAATTGAAATAGCAATATCTTCAACATTATTAAGTCCCAAAGTAATATTTGCAAATCTAAGCGAATCATATGCGCCGTCAAATATATCTTGAATTTTATTTTGCACTTCTTCAGCTCTTTTTACAAGGCCCATCATCTCTCTTATAAGTACATTTCTTTTTTTATCAAGAAGTTCAAAACCTTTAAGAGAAAACTTAAGCATACCTTTTGCTTTTATTAAATTTGCTTTAGTAGGAGCTATACTATATTGCATAATACCACCCTCTTAACACAATTATTTTTCTTCAATATAAAATTCTTCTATAACCTCACTGCTTAATCTATCAAGCTCTGTTTTTGGTAAAACACTAATAACTTTCCAGCCTATTTTTAAACTTTCTTTAATACTTCTATTTTCATCATTCTTTTGTTTTACAAATTTTGCTTCAAATTGTCTTCCAAATTCCATATATTTTTTATCAACTTCAGATAAATCATCTTCTCCAATAATCTGAGCTAAAGATCTAATATCTTGTACTTTAGAATATGAAGAAAATAATTGGTTTGATAAATCAGGATGTTCTTTAGTAGTAAACCCTTCTCCTATACCATCTTTCATTAATCTCGAAAGTGATGGAAGAACACTTACAGGAGGATAAATATTGTCTTGAAACAAATCTCTCGCAAGTACAATTTGTCCTTCAGTAATATATCCAGTAAGATCTGGAATAGGATGTGATATATCGTCATTTGGCATAGTAAGCATAGGTAAAAAAGTGATCGACCCTTCTTTTTCTTTCATCATACCCGCTCTTTCATATAAAGATGCAAGATCTGAATATAAATAACCTGGATAACCTTTTCTAGAAGGAACTTCTTCTCTAGCCGATGCAATTTCTCTTAAAGCTTCACAGTATGAAGTAATATCTGTCATAACAACAAGTATTTGATAACCTTCTTCAAAAGCTAAGTATTCAGCTGCTGTAAGAGCACATCTCGGAGTACTTACTCTTTCAACAATAGGGTCATCTGCAAGATTTACAAAAGAAACAACGTGATCAGAAATCCCAGCTTCTTCAAAACTTCTCATAAAATATGCTGCATCATCATGCTTTACACCTATTGCAGCAAAAACTATTGCAAATTTTATATCTTCAGTGTCCTCACCAAGTTTAGCTTGTCTTACAATTTGAGACGCAAGTTCGTTATGAGGAAGACCATTACCAGAAAATACCGGTAATTTTTGACCTCTAATTAAAGTTGTTAACGTATCTATTGTAGAAATACCAGTTTGAATAAAATTTCTAGGATATTTTCTGGCAACTGGATTAATTGGTCTACCATTAATATTAAAAAACTTTCCATCATATATTTGACCAGCACCATCTATTGCGCGACCAACTCCGTCGAATGATCTCCCTAATATTCCAAGTGACATAGCCATTTCAAATGGTTTTCCTGTAAACCTAATTGAAGTATTATTTGTAGAAAGACCACTTGTTCCTTCAAACACTTGCGCTACAACCGTATTCCCATCTATTCTAATAACTTTTCCCATTCTATCTTTTTCGTCTTTAACTTTAATATTTATTATTTCACCATATGATGCACCAATTACATCAGATAAAATAATAAGTGGACCTTCAAGTTTATCTATTTTTAAATATTCTCTGCTCATAAATTCACCCTCTACTATACCTTATATTTAACTTTCAAATTTTCATAAAAATCTTCAATTTCAGACATCAATCTACCAATTCCTGTTAAATCATCATTAGGTATTGTGTATTTCATTTTTGTTACCTTTCCAAAAATTTCAGGATCCTTTACTTTGGAAATAGGAATACCAAGTTTAACAGCTTCACTTGCTTTATCATATAAAAATTTCATAAGTTCAAGCATTAAATGTTGTTTTGGAAGAGGAACATAAGTATCTTCCGCATGGAAAGCATTCTGTTGCAAAAATCCTATTTTAATAACTTTTGCAATTTCAAGAATCAGCCTTTGATCATCCGGAAGTACGTCTTCACCAACTAGCTGAACTATATCGGAAAGTTTATTTTCTTCATAAAGGATTTGAAGCATTTCAGCCCTAAGTTCAATTACATCCCCACTTACATTTTCTCTATACCACTTATCTAGAACTTTAATATATCCACTATAACTATTAAGCCAATTTATAGAAGGATAATGCCTAGCATAGGCAAGTTTCTTATCAAGTGCTAAAAATGCATTTACAAATCTTTTTGTATTCTCTGTTACTGGCTCAGAAAAATCACCGCCTGCAGGTGAAACCGCTCCAATAATTGTAACCGATGCCTCTTTTCCTGAAAGGGTTTCAACGTATCCAGCCCTTTCATAAAATTCTGCTAATCGTGAAGGTAAATATGCTGGATAACCTTCTTCAGCAGGCATTTCTTCAAGCCTTCCTGAAATTTCACGAAGTGCTTCTGCCCACCTAGAAGTAGAGTCAGCCATTATAGCTACGTGATAGCCCATATCTCTATAGTATTCCGCCATAGTTATACCAGTGTAAATACTAGCTTCTCTTGCTGCAACAGGCATATTTGACGTATTTGCAATTAATACAGTTCTTTCCATTATAGTTTTACCAGTATTAGGATCAATAAGCTTAGGAAATTCTTCAAGAACATCCGTCATCTCATTTCCCCTTTCTCCACATCCAATATATACAATTATATCTGCATCACTCCATTTAGCCAATTGATGCTGAGTCATTGTTTTACCAGTACCAAATCCACCTGGAATTGCTGCAGTACCACCTTTCGCAAGTGGAAAAAATATATCGAGTACCCTTTGGCCTGTTACAAGAGGTTTTGAAAGCGCCATCCTTTTTTTTGAAGGTCTAGGAATTCTTACAGGCCACTCTTGATAAATTTTTAATATATGTTCTTTCCCATTTTTATCTTTTATTATAGCGACTTCATCTTCAAGTTTATACTTATCCTGTTTATTAATACTTACTATATCTCCACAAATATTTGAAGGAATCATTAAATAATTCTTTATAATAGATGTTTCCATAACACTACCAAAGAACTCTCCACCTTTTAGATGATCACCTACATTAATAGTAAGGTCAACTTCCCACTCTTTATCTTCATCCAAGGAAATAAGACCAATTCCTTCAGCAATAAAACCTCCACTCAATTCATATAGTTTTTTTAGCGGTCTTTCAATTCCATCAAACATATTACTTAAAAGACCTGGTCCAAGTTTTAGTGATAATGGCTTTCCACTAGACACTACCTCTTCGCCTATTTTAAGTCCTTCAGTTTCTTCATACACTTGTATCGTTCCAATATCACCATCTAAAGAAATAATTTCTCCAATAAGTTTTTTATTTCCAACGGTTACCATCTCACGCATTTTAAATGAGCTAAGTCCACTTGCTTTTACAACTGGGCCATTGATCATTTCTATTATTCCATTTGTCATTTTACTCATTTTCTTCACCTGCTTCATTTAGCATTTCAAATACAAGTTGCCCAATATAAACTCTATTATGCTCAATCAAAGAATCCAAACAATAGTCAATCCTATACATCATTGAGTCATTTAGAAAAATCGCGCCTCCAATTAAATTATTATCTAGAATTTTAAATTTTACATTCTCCTCTAAATATCCTTTTTCTATAAGGCATTCTAAAATAACATCTTTTTCTATAGTAAAATTTTTCCCAATCTCAACTAAAATTATATTTTCATTATTAAGTTCTACTATAGCTTCATCTATAATTTTTCTTAAATATTTTTTGTAATCGTCAGAAAATACAAATTGCTTAACCAAATCAACAACATCACTAAACACTTTATCTATCATATTTTTTTTAACTTTTAATACATTTGATTTTACTTTTCTCTTGGCATTTGAAATAGTATTTTTCTTTTCAAGATATGCTTCTTCCAAAAAATTTTTAGTAAACTCTTCAGTTTTTTCATCAATTGTGCTTTGATAGTTTTCTACAATTTTTTTATTTTCTTTGTCAATAATACTAGCTTTTTTATCAATCTCCTTTTGAACTCTATCTATTACAACATCTCTAAATAGTTCAAGTTTATCATCTATAGTAACGATAGTATCACCCTCTTTTTAATAGTTAAAACTTAACACCAATAGAATCTCTAATATATTTCGTAATATAATTTTTTTCATATTTCGAATTAATCGAAGGTATTTCAACTATAAGCGTTTTATCTAACTTTATTTTGTACTCCATAATTTCAGTAGTTGCCATATTTTTAATAATATCTGTTACAACTATTACTCCTATTGATACATCCTTAATCTTCTCTTCAATAGTTTTTAAAACCTCCTCTCTGGTTTGACAAATAACCCCATCCACTCCAGAAAGTCTCATTCCAATTAAAGTATCAATATTATCGCTTATCAAAAATGATTTCATTATATCACCTACAATTTACCTAAAATTAAAATTGAAATAATTAACCCGTATATAGCAATACCTTCTGCAAGACCTACAAATATCAAAGTTTTACCTAAAATTTTAGGATTCTCTGAAACTGCTCCAAGAGCAGATGAACCAACTGCACCAACTGCATATCCTGCACCAATCGTAGCCATACCAGTACTAAGAGCAACTGCAATAAGACCAAGACCAGAAGAAGTTGAAGCAGCTGCTGTATTAGTTGCTGCATGTGCAATATCAGGAATTAAATACATTATACCAATTAAAATAACAGGAACAAAAACGCTAATATTAATTTTAAGAATTTTTTTAAGTTTCTTTTTATCTGTCATTTCTTCATTTAATATATAATAAAATCCCGATAAAATAGTGAAAAACACTACTAAAATACTCATTGCTAATGTAATCTTCATAATAATTTCCTCCAATATTATAATATAAGGTATTTTTTATTTGCTTATCTTTAACACTTCAGGTTCAAAACTAACTCCATCACCCGTGTAATATTTACTAAACAATTCATAATATACAAGTCTTAATCCTTGAATAAAGACAATTAAACCTTCAAGCATTAGCACCATAATATTTCCAACAATAAACATTGAAACTTCACCTAAACTTGTTCCTATAATATTTGCAATAGTATGAAAAGCAATAAATAGTCCTACATGATTTAAAGCAAACGCTCCAACTCTTATAAAAGAAACACTGTTACTTAACATACCTAAAAAAGTTTCAAGCAAATTAAATCCACTTTCAACATAATATTCTCCTGCACTTTCATGATAGAGAGGTCTAGTATCTGTAATTAAATTTGCGAGAGGTTCTCTAACAACCATAAGAATCAATGTAATTACAACAATTGTAAAAAGAACTGAAGGTGGAAGAAAATACATTTTTTTAAAACTTCCAAAGACAACTGCAATCATAGTTATATAAAGAATTAATCCTACAATTCCATTTCTACCAAAAATACCTTCTGCTATATCTTTAGATTTTAATTTATTGTATATACTAAGTCCAAAACTGCTTATAAGTAACAATATACCTAGTCCAATAGAGTACATAAGCATTGTATTGATATTTTCAATTGGTCTTAGAAAAATTTTTTCCGCAAATTCTATATGAAGAGTATTGACTACAAATTTCGAAATAACTTCTTCGTAGCCGAAAAAACTATCATATAAAAATCCAAATAACATTGAACTGATACCAATCCTAGAAAGTAATCCTCCCGCTTTATCTGCATTTTTAACCTTAATTAATAAAATGCCAGCTAAAAATATAACAAATCCTTGACCCAAATCACCAAACATTGCCCCGAATAATAGCATATATACAAAACCAATAAATGGGGTAGGATCAATCTCGCTATATGAAGGCATACCATACATTTCGATTAATATTTCAAATGGTTTAAATAACCAAGAATTACTTAGTAGTGTTGGTGGTCTTACCTTAGTCTTAACTTCAGAAACATCTTTAAATATTAAAATCATACCTTCACCGTATACTGAAAGTGATTTTTCTAAATTATTAATTAGATTTTGCGGAATCCATCCTGCAAGATAGAAAAAATTTCTAGTCACAGCAATTTTACTTTTCATCCTTGAAAGATTCTTTTCAATTTCTATCACAGAATAGCATTTAATAATATTTTCACCATATTTATTTTTATAATCTTTTGCTTCATTTTTTAGGAAATCAATTCTATTAATAATATCTTCAATTTCCTTATTTATTTTTATAATCATATTTCTTGGAGTAGACAAAAATTCTTCTGGTATCCAAATTTGTTTAAAGTAAACTGACTTTAATATTCTAGTAGTCTCTTCATTAAATTCTTTTGGACTTACAACTAAATATACTTCTTCATTTTCATACTCTCCTACATGCATAACAAGCGCAGGAACATTTTCATAATTTTTTGTAAATTTCACCCTATTTTCAGGCGTTAATCTTCCTAAATTTACATCAAACACATTCAAGTTAAACACTTTATCAAAATCAACATTTATATCTCTTATTCTTTCAATAACTTTCAGTTCATTTAAAACTTTTAATTTTTCATTTAAAGTTGAAGTTTCCTTATTGATATCCTCCATCTCTTTTAATATCATTGATATACTTTTAGAAATTTCTAGATCATTATACTCCGTCTCATAGTATTTTAGTTCAATTTGTTTTTTAAGTTGCATTATATCCATTAGATTGTTTATATCTAAACTCATCATTCTAAATGCAGCTTTCTCTCTATGAGGCTTAATTCGACATAAATCTACAACTTCTTTTTCATATTTTTCATCTATATCAAGTGTAAAATCAACGTCATCAATTTCATCAAATGCATTTAATAATTGTACATTTTTAAGTGCCATAACTTTTTTAAGAACACTATCCATACTATCTATATGTCCAACCATATTCATCATTTTCATTTTTTCTATAGCCATTTAATCACCACCTAAACCGGTCTAACTAAAAATGTTTTTGCTACATCTTCTGAAATTCCATATCTCTTAGATTCTAGAATAATAAATAGATCTCTCATTTCAAACTCCAGACTATGAATGTAAACTAAAAATTCAACCATATTCATATAACTATTCTTTTTAAATTTCAAAAATAAATTAAATAAATATTTTTCAATTTCGCTCTCTATATGCTCATCTGATTCACCAAAGCTATTAACCAAATCCTTTGAATATCCAGATTTATTTATTTTTTCTCTAAAAGATTCAAACGAACTTGTATAACATAAATCTTTAAGAAATTCGTATTTAAGTAAAAAGCCCCCATTTAACGTATAGTTAATAAGTTCTTCTGGTGAAAGTCCATAGTACTTAGATCCTCTATAAATCCACTGAATATTTAATAAATCAATGTTTCTTCCAAGAAGTTCATTAACTAATTTTTTATCTTCTTTATCTAACTTTTGAGTTACCCTCATAAGATTGTTGAAATAATGTCTATCAAGAGTCATTTCAATATAAAACATTTGCCTTGAAGAATGATCTCCAATATACTGTTCTAGCACTCTTTTATAGGGAGTATTTGCTAAATTTAAAATTGCTTCTTCAAGCGTCGATGAGCTCTCTAAAAGTTCATAATCTACGTTCGTTTTTATTTTAGGAATATATATTTTATTTTTAAAATCTTTTAATTCTTCATTTCTAGAAATAAGTCTTAAAAGAAGTTTAATATTTTCTACTTCATATCTTACAAACAAAGCTTTAATAAATTCTCTATCTTCATTTACAAAATAATGATTAATTTTTTCAAGACTTTGATATAAATGTCTATTAAATAGTCTTTCAAGTTCCTCAATTTCTAAGATCTCATCTTTTTCAATCAAATCTCCATAATCTGTAGTATTTTTTAAATAATTAAATGCATCATCATAAGAGGTGATTTCTAACAACTTCTTGTAATCCTCTTTTTTTAAAAGTTTACTAGAGAGATATTTGATTTTTGTATTAACCGCAGCATACTTTCTTATGCTTCCCATACTATCCCTTCTTTATTCTTTAGACTTTTCTGAATTGATATAATTTTCTAATAATTTCGAAAATACTTTTTTAGAAATACTTTCACTTTTTTTACTTAATAAAAGTTCCAATTTTTCAGTTTCTTTTTTACCATTTTCAAAAATTTTCTCTTCCATTTCTTTCGCGTCTACTAATATTTGATCATACTTCTTCTTTGCAATTTTCCGAGTTTTTTTCATCTCCTTAAATTCCATAGATTTTAATGTTTTCCTAAGTTCTTTCTCTTTTTCAGCCTTTAATTCAACCATTTCTTTTTCTAAAATAGTTGCCTCCATATCAATACGCATAACCTCTCTAAGCATATTTTCGATACTAACCGAATTCATAATATCATCTCCCACTAAAACATGATTATTTAAAGTTCAATAATAAATAAAAAATACCTTTATAAATTTCAGTAAAATATAAATACTCTATAGATATTTATTCCCCAACTATAGGTTTACAAAACAAATATTTATTTGACAATAAAAAATTGAAACTTAATGCATCTAAGTGAAATATACTAATGGCAAGTATTCCAAGTGATATTTTCCACTTTTGTATGTGTAATTAATATCCAAAATTGTATATATTTTTACAAAATATTTGTTTAATTAAATAAAAAATTTATTGTTTTTAAAAAACATTTTAAAAATTTACTCACCCTAAAACGCACTGTTTTCAAAGTTTAAACCAATATAAAATTTTAGATCAACCATATTTAAAAAAATTTTTTCGACATTTTTCGACTTTTCTTGCATTTTATATTAATCTGTTATATAATATCATCAGATGCAACACATTATAGATATTATTATTAACAATATATTATAAAAAGGACGTGCATTATGAGTACAATCGGAAATAGAATTACAATTTTAAGAAATCAACATGGTATGACACAAAAGAAACTTGCTAACTTAGCTGATATCACAGAAGCTTCATTATCAAGATACGAGAACGGTCTTAGAGAGCCTAAAATTAGCACAATTATTAAATTAACTAATGTTTTAAAATGTACAGTTGATTATTTAGTTGGTAACACAGATATTAAAGATGGTGTTGTTATTAGCACTGCTGCTATTCCTGAAAAACTTAGAGAAATTGGTGCTGAGTACTTAAGCGCTGCAAAAGAACTTGAAGACGCAAACATTAAAGCAACAGACGTTACTGAATTTATTAGAATTGTTAAAAATAACTAGATTCGTAAATCAAATCTATTAATACAAGCAATATATCTGTTTGATAGAAAATATATTTGTTTAGCTAAAAAGATCGTTAAAAAGTATTTTATACTCTTTAACGATCTTTTTTATATTTTTTTTAATTTTAGTAGAAAATAAGATTTTTTAACTATTGTTATTTATTTTCTTTTGATGCTTTAATAAATTCTCTAAAAAGAGGATGACTTCTAGTTGGTCTTGATTTAAATTCTGGATGAAATTGTCCAGCTACAAACCACGGATGGTCTTTTAATTCTACAATTTCAACTAATCTTTCATCTGGCGAAAGTCCACTTATAACCAAACCTTTACTTTCAAGTTCTTCTCTATAAGTATTATTAAATTCATATCTATGTCTATGTCTTTCATAAATTAACTCTTCGGAATAGGCATCATAAGCTAATGTATCTTTATTAACTTTACATGGGTAAAGACCAAGTCTCATAGTTCCACCCATATCTTCTACATCGTGTTGCTCTGGCATAAGGTCAATAACCGGATGCTTTGTAAAAGGATTAAGTTCTGAGCTATGTGCATCTTCGTATCCTAAAACATTTCTTGCATATTCTATTACAGCAACTTGCATTCCAAGACATATTCCAAAATACGGAACTTTGTTCTCTCTAGCATATTTCGTTGCAACAATTTTTCCTTCGACACCTCTATCTCCAAAACCACCTGGAACAAGTATTCCATCAGCACCTTTTAACATTTCTTTAACATTTTCCTCAGTAACTTCTTCAGAATGAACCCAATCAATATCAACTTTAACATTATTAGCAATTCCAGCATGTTTTAACGATTCAGCAACAGAAAGGTATGCATCTCTTAATTCTACGTATTTTCCAACAAGTGCAATTTTAACACTTTCAG